>DXDK01000029.1 GCA_019115545.1 Candidatus Evtepia faecavium | reverse complement strand
TCTGCCCCGTCCTTCACGCTCTCGGGGGTGATGTCCACCTCCTCGATGGAGTTGTCCGACGGGATGTCATACATGATGGGGGACATGATCTCCTCCAGCACGGCCCGCAGGCCCCGGGCGCCGATGCCCCGCTCCAGGGCCTTGTCGGCCACCGCCTCCAGGGCGCCGGGGGTGAAGACCAGCTTCACCATGTCGTACTCCAGCAGTTTCTGGTACTGCTTCACCAGGGCGTTCTTGGGCTCGGTGAGGATGCGCACCAGGTCCTCCCGGCGCAGGGGGGACAGGGCGGTGATCACCGGCAGGCGGCCCACCAGCTCGGGGATGATGCCGAACTTCAGCAGGTCGTGGGGCTGGATCTGGCTGAGCACGTTGCGCTGCTCCAGCTCGGCCTTGCTGAGGATCTCCGCCCCGAAGCCGATGCCCTTCTGGTTCACCCGCTTTTCGATGATCTTCTCCACGCCGTCGAAGGCGCCGCCGCAGATGAAGAGGATGTTCTTGGTGTTCACCTGGATGAACTCCTGGTGGGGGTGCTTCCGGCCGCCCTGGGGGGGGACGTTGGCCACGGTGCCCTCCAGGATCTTCAGCAGGGCCTGCTGCACCCCCTCCCCGGACACGTCCCGGGTGATGGAGGTGTTCTCGCTCTTCCGGGCGATCTTATCCATCTCGTCGATGTAGATGATCCCCCGCTCGGCCTGCTCGATGTCATAGTCGGCGGCCTGGACCAGGCGCAGGAGAATGTTCTCCACGTCGTCGCCCACGTAGCCGGCCTCGGTGAGGGTGGTGGCGTCGGCGATGGCGAAGGGGACCTTGAGGATCTTGGCCAGGGTCTGGGCCAGCAGGGTCTTGCCGCTGCCGGTGGGGCCCAGGAGGAGGATGTTGCTCTTCTGGAGCTCCACATCGTCCCCCCCGCCGAAGTAGATCCGCTTATAGTGGTTGTACACCGCCACGGACAGGGCGATCTTGGCCGCGTCCTGGCCGATGACGTACTCGTCCAGATAGGCCTTGATCTCCTTGGGGCTGGGGATGATCTCCGGCATATCGGGGTTGGCCAGCTGCTCTTCGGGAGGATTCATGTTCTCCAGAATGTCCATGCACAGGTGGACGCATTCGTTGCAGATGTAAGCCCCCGGGCCGGCGATGATCTTCGCCACCTGGTCCTGGTGCTTGCCGCAGAAGGAGCAGCGGATGGTACGCTTTTCGTCGTTTTTAGACAAAGTGGTTTCACCTCTTTACTAACGCAGGAAAAAGGGGGACCCACGCCCCCCTTTTTTCCTTGGCCTGATCAGCGCTTGTCGATCACTTTATCGATGAGGCCATACTCCATGGCCTCCTGAGCGGACATGAAGTTGTCCCGCTCGCAGTCGGCGGTGACCACATCCAGGGGTTTGCCGGTGTTCTCTGCCAGGATGCGGTTCATCCGCTGCTTGATCACTTCCAGACGCTTCAGGTGAATCGCCATGTCGGTGATCTGGCCCTGGGTCCCTGCGGAGGGCTGGTGGATCATGATCTCCGCGTTGGGCAGCGCCATGCGCTTGCCCTTGGTCCCCGCGGCCAGAAGGAAGGCGCCCATGCTGGCAGCCATCCCGATGCAGATGGTGGACACATCGCACTTGATGTACTGCATGGTGTCATAGATGGCCATTCCCGCCGTAACAGAACCGCCGGGGCTGTTGATGTAGAATTGGATGTCCTGGTCCGGGTTCTGGGACTCCAGATACAGCAGCTGGGCCACCACCAGGCTGGCGGTGGTGTCGTTGACCTCCTCGGACAGGAAGATGATCCGGTCGTTGAGTAGACGGGAGAAGATGTCGTAAGACCGCTCTCCCCGGTTGGTTTGTTCGACTACATAGGGCACTAAACTCATAATACTAAGATCTCCTTTTCCATGCAGAGCACAGTATGCCCGCCTGACGGAAAATTATTCCTCACCCTTGGGCTCTTCGGCCTTGGGTTCCTCGGCCTTCTTCTTCCGGGTGGTGGTTTTCTTGGGGGCTTCCTCCCCCTCTGCGGTGGTCTTCTTGGCTCTGGTTTTTTTGGCAGCAGGCTTCTTCTCCGCCCCTTCCCCGTCGGCCGCCTCGGCGGTCTTCTTGGCGCGGGTGGTGCGCTTCTTGGGCTTTTCCTCTGCCTTCTCTTCCTCTTTGCTCTCTTCCTTGGCCTCGTCCTTCAGGTCGTCCTTGGTCACCTCGGTGACCTTGATCTCGTCCTCGGCGGCCACCAGGTGGGGCTTGCCCTCGGCGGCCACCAGGGCCATGGCCTTGTCCCGGGCCAGGTCCAGCTTCAGGGGCTCCTTATCCAGGCCGTCGGCCACCTGCTCATAGGGGACGTTGAGGTTGGCCGCGGCCTTCTTCACCTCTTCGTCCACTTCCTCGTCGCTGATGGTGATGCCCTCGGCGGCCACCACGGCGTCCAGGGCAAGCTGCTGCTTGATCTGGGAGACGGCGGTGTCCTTCAGGTCCTCCCGGAGCTTGTTCAGGTCCATGCCCATGTACTGCAGGTACATCTCCAGGCTGATCCCCTGCTGCTCCAGGCGGGAGCCGTAGGTCTCCACCAGACGGTCGGTCTGGGCGTTGACCATAGCCTCGGGGAGCTCGATGTCCACCTGGTCGCACAGCTGCCCCAGCAGGGCCTGGCGGAAGCGGGCCTCACTCTGGGCCATGCTGCGGTCGATGAGCTTCTGCTTCAGGTCGTCCTTGAACTCGGCCAGGGTGTCGAACTCAGACACGTCCTTGGCAAACTCGTCGTCCAGCTCGGGGACCTTCTTCTCCTTGACCTCGACGCACTTGACGGCGAACTTCACCGCCTGGCCGGCCAGGTCCTTGGCGTGGTAATCCTCGGGGAAGGTGAGGTCGATGGTCTTCTCCTCGCCGGCCTTCATGCCCACCACCTGCTCCTCGAAGCCGGGGATGAAGGTGTGGGAGCCCAGGGCCAGCTCATAGCCCTTGGCGGAGCCGCCGTCGAAGGCCACGCCGTCCTTGGTGCCCTCGTAGTCGATGACCACGCTGTCCTCCATGGCGGCGGCGCGGTCCACGGGCTCCAGGCGGGTGGCGCGGTCCACGTACTGCTTCAGCTCCCGGTCCAGGGCCTCCTCGGTGACGGTGGGCAGGACCTTGTCGGCCTCCAGGCCCTTATACTGCTTCAGGGTGATCACGGGACGGACGGTCACGGTGGCCTTCATGGTAAAGCCCTGCTTGCCCACCTCGGTGATCTCCACCTGGGGAGGGGCCACGGAGTCCAGCTTCTGCTCCTCGATGGCCTGGGCACAGGCCTGGGGATAGATCTCCTCAATGGCGTCTTCATAGAACACCCCGGCGCCGTACATGCCCTCGATCACCTTGCGGGGGGCCTTGCCCTTGCGGAACCCGGGGACTGAGATGCTGGAACGGCTCTTGCGGTAGGCCTTGTCCAGGCCGGCCTCGAACTCTTCCTGGCCCACTTCGATGGTCAGCTCGACCTCGTATTTCTCTTTGTTTTCTACAACGCTCTTGACATTCATGTCCTTTTTTCCTCCTGTGAAACGCCCTTTTTCCTTGTGGCAGAGCCCAAAAAGGCATTGTATTGCAGTATATACGAAGTATTTTATCAGAAACGAATGGAAATTTCCAGCGTTTTTCCTGACTTTTTTCCTTATTCCAGGATTTTTTCCGGGCGGAAGCGGAGATAGTCCGCCGCCACCAGGTGATAGTCCACCCCGTTCCGGCTGCCCTGGAAGGCCAGGCGGTGGCTGGCCCCGTGGAGGTGGCCGTAGTAGCAGGCCTTCACCTGGTACTGCTCCAGCAGGTCCAGGATGGGCTGGCAGCAGTAGCCGGTGTAGCAGGGGGGGTAGTGGAGGAAGCACAGCTTCTCCCGCTCCCCGGCGGCCTTCAGGGAGGTCTCCAGCCGCTGCAGCTCCCGGAGAAAGACCTTCTGCCCCTGGCCGGGCTTGTCCTCCTCGTAGAACCACCCCCGGGTGCCGCACAGGGCCACCTCCCCGTAGAGGTGGCAGTTGTTGTGGAGGATCTTCAAGCTGGCAAAGCCCCGCTCCTGGAAAAAGCGGGTCATCTTGGCCGCCGTGTTCCACCAGTAGTCGTGGTTGCCCTTTAAGAGGATCTTGGTCCCGGGAAGGGCGTCCAGCCAGGCGAAGTCGGGGGCGGCCTCCTCCAGGCTCATGCCCCAGGAGATGTCCCCGGCCACCACCAGGGTGTCCTCCGGCCGGAGGACCGACAGGCCCTGGGCCAGTTTGTCCACATAGCCCGCCCAGGCCCCGCCGAAGACGTCCATGGGCTTGCTGGTCCCCAGGGAGAGGTGGGGGTCCCCGATGGTATACAGCGCCACCTTACTTCAGCATGTCCAGGACCACGTCCATCATCTGCCCCTTGTCCACGCTGTGGGTGAAGCGCACCGCCTTGTCCCGCAGGCCGGCCAGGGGGGCCGGGGCGGGGCGGCCGGTGGCCGCGGTGAGCTGGTCCAGGGCGCCGATGCCCTCTGCCACCTGCTCCACCCCCAGGCTGTGGAGGACGCTGTCGCAGAACTTGAAGGGGCTGGCGGTGGAGACGAAGACGGCGGGGCGGCGGTCCCCGGTGGTCTGGCGGTACTCCTCCAGCACGTGGTAGGCCACGGCGGTGTGGGGGTCGATGAGGTAGTTGTGCTCCTTCCACACCTGGGCGATGGTCCGGCTGGTGGTGGCCTCGTCGCAGAAGCCGCCGTAGAAATCCTCCCGGAGGCGGGCTTTGATCTGGTCGGAGACGGTGTACTTCCCCGCCTGGTTCAGCTGCTGCATGTACCCGGCCACCTCCTGGTCGTTCTGGCCGGAGAGGGCGAAGAGCAGCCGCTCCAGGTTGCTGGACACCAGGATGTCCATGGAGGGGGACATGGTGGTGTGGAAGGGGCGGTTGCGGTCATAGGTGCCGGTGGCCAAAAAGTCGGTGAGGACGTTGTTGCTGTTGGAGGCGCAGATGAGCTTGCCCACGGGCAGGCCCATCTGGCCGGCGTACCAGCAGGCCAGGATGTTGCCGAAGTTGCCGGTGGGGACGCAGTAGTTCACCTTCTCCCCCATCTGGATCTGCCCGGCGTTGAGCAGGTCGCAGTAGGCGGAGATGTAATACACCAGCTGGGGCAGGATGCGGCCCCAGTTGATGGAGTTGGCGGAGGAGAGGAAGTATCCCCGGCCCGCCAGGTCCTGCCGGAGCTTCTCGTCGGAGAAGAGGGTCTTCACCCCCGTCTGGGCGTCGTCAAAGTTGCCGTGGACGGCGCACACCCCCACGTTGTCCCCCTGTTGGGTCTGCATCTGCAGGGCCTGGACGGCGGAGACGCCGTCCTTGGGATAGAACACCAGGATCTTGGTCCGGTCCACGTCCTTAAAGCCCTCCAGGGCGGCCTTGCCGGTGTCCCCGGAGGTGGCCACCAGGATGCACACGGTCTTGTCCTCCTGGGTCTTCACCAGGGAGGCGGAGAGGAGGTGGGGCAGGATCTGCAGGGCCATGTCCTTAAAGGCGGAGGTGGGCCCGTGCCACAGCTCCAGGCAGGCCGTGTTCCCGCCCAGGGGGTGGAGGGGGGCCACCTTCGGGTCGTCGAACTTCTCCGGGCAGGCGTAGCCGGCCTGGGTGAAGGCGGTGAGCTCCTCCTGGGAGAAGTCCTCCAGGAAGAGCTGCATCACCGCCACCGCCCGCTGGGCATAGGGCTTGCCCCGGAGGTCCTCCAGCATCTCCGGGGTGAGCCGGGGCAGGGTCTCGGGGGTGAGCAGCCCCCCGTCCCGGGCCAGGCCCTGGGAGATGGCCTGGCTGGCGGTGAGGGAGACGCCGCGGTTTCTTGTGCTGACATAGTTCATGGGATTCACACACCTTTGCGATATCTGGGCCGGCCGGCGGGGGCGGGCCCGTGGGACTGAAATGAAGTGGCTGGGGATAAGTCAAAACGCGTCTGCCCAGTGGCGGATCTCCGGCCGGGCCGTGCCCGCCCCCTGGGGGGCGTAAACTTCGATGACGTCAAACCGGGGCTGCAGGTCGGTGGGGTGGTCCAGCAGGTAGTACTGGGCGGCGATGCGCACCTTCCGCTGCTTGGCCGGGGTGACGAACTCCCGGGCCTGGGCCAGGCGGCGGTCCTTGCGCAGCTTCACCTCCACGAAGCAGAGGTAGCCGTCCCGCTGGGCCACCAGGTCCAGCTCCCCCTCCCGGCAGTGGTAGCGCCGGTGGAGGATGGCGTATCCCCGGGATTCCAGATAGCCGGCGGCCTGTTCCTCCCCCCACAGGCCCAGGGCCGTGCGGTCGCCCCCCCTCACAGCTTTTTCAGGAAGCTGCGGCGGTGGATGGGGCAGGGCCCGTACTGCCGCAGGCGCTGGTAGTGGAGCTTGGTGGGGTAGCCCTTGTGCTGGGCAAAGCCGTACTGGGGATAGACCCCGTCCATCTCCACCATGTACCGGTCCCGGGACACCTTGGCCAGGATGGAGGCCGCGGCGATGGAGGCGCTCTTCCCGTCCCCCCCCACCACGGTCTGGTTGGGGGCGGTGATGCCGGCAGACCGGTTGCCGTCGATGAGGGCCAGGTCGGGGGGGATGGACAGGCCCTGGATGGCCCGCTCCATGGCCAGCATCCGGGCGGCGAGGATGTTGATCTGGTCGATCTCCTCCACCTCCGCCCAGGCCACGGACCAGGCCCGGGCCTGCTGGGTGATCAGGTCATAGAGCAGGGCCCGGCGCTTTTCCGTGACGTGCTTGGAGTCGTTGAGGTAGGGATGGTCCCACCCCGGGGGGAGGATCACCGCCGCGGCGTACACCCGGCCGGCCAGGGGGCCGGCCCCGGCCTCGTCCACGCCGCAGAGGGTTGCGTATCCCTGGGAGAAGAGCTCCCGCTCCAGCTGCCAGAGGTCAGGGCGCGGCGTCATGGCCGGCCTCCCTTTCCAGGTCCTGGGGCAGCTCCAGGGTGATCCGCCCCAGCTTGCCCCCCCGGAACTCGTCCAGGAGGATGTTGGCCATGCGCTCTAAGTCCACCTCGCCCCCGGAGATGAGGAAGCCCCGCTTCCGGCCGCCGGCCTCCAGCAGGTCCCAGCCGGACTGGCCGGCCTCTGGGACGATCTTAAACCGGGCGGTGAGGGCCTCGGGCTTCCGCTGGGCCAGCAGCTCCATGAGGTGGCAGGCCAGGGTCTCCACGTCCATGATGGCGTCCCGCACCGCACCGGTGAAGGCCAGGTGGAGGCCGATGGTCTCGTCCTCAAACTTGGGCCAGAGGATGCCGGGGGTGTCCAGCAGCTCCAGCCCCTGGTCCACGGTGATCCACTGCTTCCCCCGGGTGACCCCGGGGCGGTCGCTGGCCTTGGCGGACTTCTTCTTGGCCACCTTATTGATAAAGGTGGACTTGCCCACGTTGGGGATGCCCACCACCATGGCCCGGACGGGGCGGCCCACCTGGCCCTTCTCCCGCCACTTGGCGATCTGGTCCTTCAGGGCCCCCCGCATCACCGGGGAGAACTGCTTCACCCCCGCCCCGCTGTGGGCGTCGCAGGTGAGCACCGCCATCCCCTGGGCGCGGAAGTGGGCCTCCCAGGCTTTGGTGGCGGCGGGGTCGGCCTGGTCGGCCCGGTTGAGGACCACCACCCGGGGCTTGGACCCCACCAGCTCGTCGATGTCCGGGTTGCGGCTGGCGATGGGGATGCGGGCGTCGATGATCTCGGCCACCACGTCCACAAATTTCAGGTTCTCCCCGATCATCCGCCGGGTTTTGGTCATGTGGCCGGGGTACCATTGAATGTTCACGGGCCGTCCCTCCTTCCCTGCCGCCCCCTTGGGGGCAGCCCATGGAAACTTCCATAACTAAGATAGTATACACGAGATTTCCTGGCCTGAAAAGGCTTTTCCACAAAAAAGGGAGCGCCAGCGCGCTCCCTTTTTTGAACTCTCGCGGAGATTACAGCTTTTCCTTGACCTTGGCTGCCTTGCCCACGCGGTCGCGGAGATAGTACAGCTTGGCCCGGCGGACCTTACCCTTGCGGACGGTCTCCACCTTCTCGATGACGGGGCTGTAGAGGGGGAACACCTTTTCCACGCCCACGCCGTAGGAAATGCGGCGGACGGTGAAGGTCTCGTTGATGCCGCCGTGCTTCTTGGCGATGACGGTGCCTTCGAAGACCTGGATTCTCTCCCGGTTGCCTTCCTTGACCCGCAGGTGGACCCGAACGGTGTCGCCCACGGAGACGTCGGGGGCTGCCTTTTCCGGCATGTTCTTCTCAACAAAATTCTTCATGAGATCCATTGTCTGTTTTCCTCCTGTAATTCAGGCGTTCGTGGGGCGTTTTGGCCCGCCGTTCTCTCGCCGGCGGCGCCCCAGAGGACCACCCTGGTTTCATAGACGCCGTATATTTTAGCAGGTGGCCGGGGAAAATGCAAGCCTATTTTTCCCTTTTTTCCGTCTTTTTGGCCAGGCACCGCCCCCCCGCCCGGCGGGGCGGGCCCCTTCCCCTTGACAGGGCGGCGGCTTTTGGGTAGAGTAAAAGCTGTGACATCACCGCAGGAGGGTTTGGAGATGAACAAAGGCAACGTCAAAGCCCTGCTCCCCATCGGCGTCTTTCTGGTGTTCTATCTGGGGCTGGGCTTCCTCTTTGAATATGGATTGAAGATCCCCATGGGGTTTTACAGCATCCCCATCGTGGTGATCTTTCTCATCGCCCTGTTCGTGGCCTGCTGCCAGAACCGGGCCCTGCCCCTGGACGAGAAGCTGGTCCTCATGGGCCGGGGCGTGGGGGACAAGAACATCATCATCATGGTCCTCATCTTCCTCACCGCCGGCCTCTTCGTGGGGGTGGTGGGCCGGAGCAGCGCTGACAGCGTGGCCTACTTCCTGCTGTCCATCATCCCGCCCCAGTTTGCCGTGGCGGTGCTCTTCGTGGTCAGCTGCTTCGTCTCCCTGGCCATGGGCACCTCGGTGGGAACCATCACCCTCATCACCCCCATTGCCCTTTCCGTGGCTGGGGCCTCCGGCTTTTCCCCTGCCATGTGCGTGGCCGCCGTGCTGGGCGGCGGGATGTTTGGGGACAACCTCTCCTTTATCTCCGATACCACCATCGCCGCCTGCAACGGCCAGGGTTGCCCCATGAAGGACAAGTTCCGGGTGAACTTCGCCATCGCCCTCCCCGCCGCCCTGGTGACCCTGGGGCTGCTGCTGATCTGCTCCGCCGGCCAGGCGGGGGTCCAGGCGGTGACGGAGGACTACAGCCTCATCCAGATCATCCCCTACCTGCTGGTGCTGGTGGGGGGCATCCTGGGCTTTAACGTGTTTCTGGTGCTGGTGGTGGGCATCGTCTCCGGCAGCTTCATCATGCTGGCCACCGGGGCCACCGCCCCCACCGCCCTGCTCTCCAGCATGGGCTCCGGGGCGGCGGGGATGTACGAGACCGCCATGGTGGCCATCCTGGTCTCCGCCATGGGGGCCCTCATCCAGGCCTACGGCGGCTTCGACGCCCTGCTCTACGGGGTGAAGAAAATCTTCCGGGGCAAGAAGGGGGGCCAGCTGGGGATGGGCCTGCTGGTGGGGGCCATGGACATCGCCACCGCCAACAACACCGTGGCCATCGTCATGGCCAACCCCATCGCCAAGGAGATGGCCCGGGACTATGGCATCGCCCCCCGGAAGGCGGCCTCCCTGCTGGACACCTTCTCCTGCGTGTTCCAGGGGGTCCTCCCCTACGGGGCCCAGATGCTGGTGGCCCTGTCGGCGGCCACCGAGCTGGGCTTCTCCCTGACCGCCTTCCAGATCATCCCCTTCCTCTTCTATCCCTTCCTGCTGCTGGTGAGCTCCCTGCTGTTCATCTTCGTCTTCCCGGAGCGGAAGGTGGACCGGCTGTGACCCCCGGCGGGAACCCTTTGGAAAGCAGGTGCGTAGTATGAACACAGAACAGGTCCTTGTGGTGGACCGCCAAGCCCTGGAGGCCCGCCTCCGCGGCCAGGTCTTTCTCACCGACGGGCTGGAGGCGGTGCGGCAGTTCCTGCTGGACCACCACACCTTCCTCCCCCGGCAGCAGGCGGAGTACGACACCACCGTGCGGCAGATCATCCCCTACGGCATCCTCCGCCGGGGCGGAAAGTATTTCCTCCTCCGCCGGCTGAAGGGGCAGACCGAGGCCCGCCTCCACCACAAGCTCTCCTTGGGGCTGGGGGGGCACATCAACCCCAGCGAGGAGGATGCCGCCGACCCCATCGAGGCCGGCCTGCGCCGGGAGCTGGCGGAGGAGGTGGACCTGCCCCGGCTCACATCCCTGACCTGCGTGGGGCTCATCAACGAGACCACCGGCGGGGTGAGCGACTACCACACCGCCCTGGTCTACCTGCTGGAGACCGACGGGGAGGTGGCCGTCCGGGAGACCGGGAAGATGGCCGGCCGCTGGGCCGATCCCGAGGAGCTGCAGGAGGTCTTCCCCGCCCTGGAGACCTGGTCCCAGATCGTGGTGCAGGGGCTCATCCTCCCCGGGATTGTGTGATGTGCACAAGTTTGCTCCCCTTCTTTTGGGAGGTTTTTTCTTCCCTTCCGGCAAAAAAGGGCTTGCAAATTTCCCCCGGCCATGATACTATGATTAAGCTGTTTGAAACGGCATCCGGGTGTGGCGAAGTTTGGTATCGCGCTTGAATGGGGTTCAAGAGGCCTTGAGTTCGAATCTCAACACTCGGACCAAAAAATTCCGAAAGCTTCGGCTTTCGGAATTTTTTTATGCGCTCCTGAAAACGGGCCGCGCCGGGGCTTTCCGGCGCGGCCCGTTTTTTCTCCTCACCGGCCGATGAGCACCAGCCCTGCCACGCACAGGCCCATCCCCACCACCTGGGGCAGGGTGAGGACCTCCTTGTACAGCAGCACGCCCACCACCACCAGGATGCAGGCCAGGGCGATGTTGGCCACCAGGGAGGCCACGCTGACCTTCCACCCCGCCCGGTAGATGAAGATGTACCCCAGTTCCAGGCCCACCACCGACAGGCCCATGACGACGGGGGCCCAGTTGGTCTTGGCCATCTCCTGGACCAGGGACTTCCCGCCCCCGCCGGTGAGGAAGAACAGCGCCAGGGACAGCCCCGCCGCCACCAGGTAGTTGATGGTCAGGGCGGCGAAGGAATTGAGCTTGTCCGGCACCGACTTGGCGCAGATGTTATACACCGTGTTGGCCCCCACCACCATCACCATGGGCCAGAGCAGATTCCACATATCCCATCTCTCCTTTGCAAAAAAATAACACCGGACGCAAGGGATAGCCTTACGTCCGGTAGGTGCTCACCCGACGGCCTGGGAATACCCAGGCCGTTGATGGATTTGTCAAAGGGAGTATATCACAGATCCGTCCGCCGGTCAAGCAGGGCGCTGGCCCCCAGGGGCAGCAGGGTCACCACCACCGCCGCCGGCATCCAGAGGGTCACCAGGGGCTGGGGGAGGATCACCCGGGGCAGGAACAGCAGGGCGAACACCACCAGGGCCAGCAGGAAGACCTTCCACAGGCCCCCCGGCCGCTCCTCCGCCCCCACGGGAGGGCGGTTCAGGGCGGTGCGGCAGACGTAAGTCACCAGCCCCACCGCCACGGCCACGATGCAGGCCAGGCTGATCCCCTCCCCCACCGTGAGGGTGAGCCAGAGGACGCTCTCCCCCGCCAGCAGGGCGGAGAGGATCTTCTGGGCCGTCCAGAGGGCCAGGAGCAGGGTGATGGCGGGGAGGATGTCGTCCACCGCCGAGAGCATCCGCACCCACCGGGGCCGCCGGGGGACGGCGGCGACGATCTCGTCGCAGAAGGTGCGGTAGTCCAGGCCGATGACCTGCTGCATGGTCTGGCCCCGGGCCTCCCCGGCCAGGACCATGTCCAGGATGTCCCGGCGGATCTCCTCCTGGGCCAGGCGGCTGAGGTCCTGCCCCCGGAGATAGACCACCACGTCGGTCATCCCCGCCTGGCCCTCCGGGGAGAGGGCCTTCTCCCGGGCGTTGTTCTGGCGCAGCAATTGTTTCACCTGTGGGTTCATAGGGCGTCCTCCTTCTCCTGGTCAAAGCCGGGCAGCCGCTCCACCGCGGCGGCCATGGCCCGAAAGCTGGCCCGGAAGCGGGCCAGTTCCTCCTGCCCGGCGGGGGTGAGGGTGTAATACTTCCGCCGGGGGCCCAGGTCGGAGGCCCGGAACCGGGCCCGGATGAGCCCCCCCTTTTCCAGCCGCAGAAGGAGGGGGTACACCGTCCCCTCGGAGATGGTGCCGAAGCCGTAGGCCTCCAGGGCCTGGACGATTTCATACCCATAGGTCTCCCGCTGGCTGAGGATGGCCAGCACGCTCCCCTGGAGCACCCCTTTCAGCATTTGGGACGGGATCACGGTCTTCCCTCCTCTCCCCGCCGGCATGGGCCCGGCTACTTTGTTTCGCAAGGTACAAGTACATTGTAATGCAAAGTAGCCAGGCTGTCAAGTTTTTTCTCTGCGGCGGGAACTTTTTCCCCCCTCCCTCCGTCTTACTGTTCAGAAGGGTCCTGGCGGGGGCGGAAGCCCTCCTGCCGGTGGGGGTGGGAGGCCCCCTCCGGCCCGGGGACCTTGGAGAAGGCGAACTTCTGCTTGGCGTACAGCCCCCGGTACCCCGAGGCCAGGAAGCTCACCGCCACCGCCATGAGGAAGCTGCCGGGGTTATAGAAGTCAAAGACCTCCAGCCCCAGGGCCAGGGCGGCCAGGGGGCAGTTGGTCACCCCGCAGAACAGGGCCACCATCCCCACCCCGGCGGCGTAAGGGGCGGGGAGCCCCAGCAGAGGGCCCGCCACGCAGCCGAAGGCCGCCCCGATGGCGAAGGAGGGGAGGATCTCCCCGCCCTTCAGCCCCGCCCCCAAGGTGAGGGCGGTGAGGAGGGTTTTGAGCAAAAAGTCCCAGGGCAGGGCGCTGCCCTGGTCGATGGCCTGGCGGACCATGCTCTCCCCGCTGCCCAGATAGGCCCTGGTGCCCAGGGCCAGGGTGAGCAGGACCACCACGCCCCCGCCCACCACCACCCGGAGGTAGGGGTTGGGGAACAGCCGCGCCAGCCCCGCCCGGGCCCCGGCGAAGGCATAGCACACCAGAATGCTCAGCAGGCCGCAGGCCAGGGCCAGCACCAGCACCTGGCCATAGAACAGGGCGTCGGGGGTGGAGGCCGAGAGGTAGAAGTGCATCCCCCTGGCCCCCATGGCCCGGGCCACCGTGCCGGCGGTGAGGGAGGAGACCACGCAGGGAAACAGCGCCCCCAGGGGGAGCAGCCCCACGCAGGAGATCTCCAGGGCGAAGAGGACGGCGGTGATGGGGCTGCCAAAGACGGCGGAGAACCCGGCGCTCATGCCGCACATGATGGCCAGGTCCTGGAACTCCGGGCCTAAGCGGGCGGCCTTGCGCACCAGCTCCGCCAGGGAGCCCCCCATCTGCAGGGCCGCTCCCTCCCGCCCGGCGGAGCCCCCGAAGGCGTGGGTGAGCACCGTGGCGCAGAACACCACCGGGGCCAGCAGGCGGGAGACCGGCTGCTCCCCCCGGGCGGCCTGGATGATCAGGTCGGTGCCCCCGGCGGTTTTGATGCCCCCCCGGCGATACATCCACACCACCGCCAGCCCCGCCAGGGGCAGGCACCAGGCGGCCCAGGCCGTGCCGTTCCGGAGCAGGTCGGCCCACACCAGCAGGCGGTCGAACAGACCCCCCAGCACCCCCACCACCAGGCCCACCCCCAGGCCGAAAACCAGCCCCTGGCCGTTGAGCCGCAGGCTCTCCTTGCTGAATGCCATCTCCGCGTACAGAGCCCGGAAAAAGGCCCGGACCGGGCCGTGTCGGTTTCCCCCTTCCCCTGCCATGGCAGGCACCTCCTTTCGCTGCGCAGCTGCGTCGTACCCGTCTATCATAGCACACCGGCGGAGGTTTGCAACGGAAACTTGCCTGCCGGTTGCCAGGGCCTGCCCGGTGTGGTAAGATGGGGAACAGCCCAAACCCCGCCGGGGTTTGGATCTCTTTGGATTTTGGAAATGAGGTGATCCCCATGCAGATCGGTTCTGTAACCCTCCCCTCCCCCCTGGTGCTGGCCCCCATGGCGGGGGTGACCGACCTGGCCTTCCGCACCATCTGCCGCCAACTGGGGGCGGGGTACACCATCACCGAGATGGTCAGCGCCAAGGCCCTGTGCTACCAGGACAAGAAAACCCTCCCCCTCATGGAGCTGGGAGCAGAGGAGCACCCCGGCGGGGTGCAGATCTTCGGCAGCGACATCCCCTGCATGGAGGAGGGGGCCGCCATCGTCCGGGAGGTGGCCCGGCCGGACATCATCGACATCAACATGGGCTGCCCCGTGCCCAAGGTGGCCAACAACGGGGACGGCTCCGGCCTGCTGCGGGACCTGGACAAGGCCTGCCGGGTGGCCGAGGCCGTGATCCGCGGAGCCGGGGGCATCCCCGTCACCGTGAAGATGCGCCTGGGCTGGGACAAGGGGAACATCGTCTGCCTGGAGCTGGCCAGGATGCTCCAGGACCTGGGGGTGGCCGCCATCACCCTCCACGGCCGGACCAAGGTGCAGATGTACGCCGGCACCGCCAACTGGGACTACATCCGGGAGATGAAACAGGCCCTGTCCATCCCGGTGATCGCCAACGGGGACGTGTTCTCCGGCCAGGACGCGGCCCGGATCCTCCGCTACACCGGGGCCGACGGGGTGATGATCGCCCGTGGGGTGTTTGGCAACCCCTGGATCTTCCAGCAGGCCCAGGCGGCCATCGACGGCAAGCCCATCCCGCCCCGGCCCCCCCTGGCCCAGCGGTGCGAGATCGCCGTGCGGCAGTTTGAGCTGGCCGCCCGGAACAAGGGGGAGAAGATCGCCTGCCTGGAGGCCCGGAAGCACTATGCCTGGTACCTGAAGGGGGTCCCCTATGCCGGGTACTGGAAGGGGGAGATCTCCAAGATCACCACCCTGGCCGACGTGTACCGGGTCACCGCCGGGATCCAGCGGGAGCTGCGGGATGCCCAGGACGATGGATGACAGAGCCCTCACCGCCCGGGCCCGGGCGGGGGACGGGGCGGCCTTCGCCCAGCTGGTGGAGCGGCACCAGGGGATGGTCTATGCCCTGGCCCTGGGAAAAACCGGCCACCCCCAGGACGCCGAGGAGGTGGTCCAGACCGCCTTTCTGAAGGCCTGGCAGGGCCTGCCCAACTTCCGGGGGGAGGCGGCCTTCTCCACCTGGCTGTACCGGCTCACCGTCCACGCCGCCGTGGACCTGCTCCGCCAGCGGCGGCAGCACCTGTCCCTGGACGACCCCGACCTGCCGCCCCTCCCCGCCGGAGGGGCCGGGCCCGAGGCCCAGGTCCAGGAAAACGACCGCCGCCGGCAGCTGTGGGAAGCCATCGACGCCCTGCCTGAGGGGCTGCGCACCCCCTTCCTCCTGCGGGAGGTGGAGGGGCGCTCCTACCAGGAGATCGCCCAGGCCCTGGGAGTGGCGGAGGGCACCGTGAAGTCCCGCCTGGCCCGGGCCAGGGCCAGGCTGCGGGCGGCCCTGGCCGACCTGGCCCCCGGGGCCCACCAGAGGAAAGGAGGGGATGGGGCATGATATCCTGTGAGAAAGCCGAACTTCTGCTCAGCGCCCGGCTGGACGGGGCCCTCTCCCCCCGGGAGGCCGCCCGGCTGGAGGCCCACCTGGCCCGGTGCCCCCGGTGCCGGGCAGCCGCCCGGGAGCTGGAGGCCCTCCACCAGGAGGCCGCCGGCCTGGCCCAGGCGGTCCCCCCCCGCCTGGCCCAGGCCCTGCAGGCCACGGACTGGGCCAGCATCCCCCAGGAGAAGGCCCCGGCAAAAAAGAAAGCCTCTCCCCTCCCCTGGGCTGCCGGGGCGGCCGCCGCCCTGGCCCTGGTGGTGGCGGGGAGCCAGCTGGTCCTCCCCAACCTGGGGGGCGCCAGCAGTGGTGCAGGGAGCGTGCTGGAGCAGCTCTTCGGCGGGGAGAGCGACTCCACCACCGCCGCCACCGCTCCGGACAGCGACACCCAGGCCGCCACCGCCGGGGAGGAGTCCCTGGCGGACAAGGACAGCGCCCTCACCCAGGGCCAGGCCCAGGCCTGCCTCCAGGCCTACCTGGAGGAGCAGGGGGAGGAACTCACCCTCACCTGCCAGGGGCAGGAGGCAGGGGTGTGGTACTTCTCCGGCCAGGGGGCGGCGGGGGAAGGCCCCTTCCTCTTCGCCGTGGACGGGGTCACCGGGGCGGTGACCCCCCTCCCGGCAGAGGAGGCCGGCTGAGTTTTTCGCCGATTTTTACAAATTCTTTCGATATTTTTTTCATTTTGTGTTGTCAATGCCTCATGGATGTTGTATACTATTTCTATCACCCTGGCGCAGGCCACTCCGTCGGGGCGCAGCGGGGAGGGAGCTCCCCCTGCGGGATTTGAAATAAGGAGAGAACAACGCTATGAGCTATTCCGTGCAAAACATCCGCAACGTCTGCCTCCTGGGCCACAGCGGCAGCGGCAAGACCGCCCTGGCCGAGAGCCTGCTGTTCATGACCGGGGCCATCAAGCGCATGGGCAACAGCGCCGACGGCAACACCGTCTGCGACTATGACCCCGAGGAGACCCGCCGGCAGATTTCCATTTCCACCGCCGTGGCCCCCCTGGAATACAAGGGGTGCAAGATCAACATCCTGGACACCCCGGGCGCATTTGACTTCACCGGCGAGGTGATGGAGGCCCTCCGGGCCGCCGACGCCGCCATCATCGTCTGCTCCGCCAAGGACGGCATCTCCGTGGGCTTTGAAAAGGTCTGGAAGTATTGCCAGGAGCGGGACATGCCTCGCTTTATCTATATCTCCAAGACCGACGAGGAAAACAGCGACTACAACGCCACCTTCAACGCCCTGCGGGAGAAGTACGGCAACAAGATCGCCCCCCTGGTGGTGCCCATGTGGGACGAGGACAAGAACACCACCGGCCTCATCGACGTGCTCAACAAGCGGGCCTATGAGCTGCAGGACTTCAAGCGGGTGGAGGTGGACATCCCCGCCGACAAGGTGGACGTGGTGTCCGAGTTCAACGAGGCCCTGAAGGAGTCCGTGGCCGAGACCTCCGAGGAGATGATGGACAAGTACTTCGGCGGCGAGGCCTTCACCTATGCCGAGATGATCCAGGGCCTGCGCCAGGGGGTGCGGGAGCTGTCCATGTTCCCTGTGCTCTTCGGCTCGGCCATCAACTGCATGGGCTCCCTGATGCTCCTGGACTACATCGTGGACCTGCTGCCCAACCCCATGGAGGGCAACTATCACAAGGCCACCATGGCCAGCGGCGAGACCGAGGAGTTCGTGGTCTCCCCCGGCGGCGTGCCCACGGCCTATGTGTTCAAGACCATCTCCGACCAGTACGGCAAGTACTCCCTGATCAAGGTCCTCTCCGGGGAGATCACCTCCGACCTGGCCCTGGTCAACGCCCGCACCGGCGACACGGAAAAGCTGGGCCGGCTGTACAAGATGTGCGGCAAGAAGGCCGAGGAGGTCAAGGAGCTCACCTGCGGCGACATCGGCGCCATCGGCAAGATGGACAAGGTCAAGACCGGCGACACCCTCTGCGACAGCCGGAAAGTGGTGGCCCTGAAGGGCATCCCCTTCCCCGAGCCCTGCTATTCCAAGGCCATCGCCCCCAAGACCCGGGGCCAGGACGACAAGGTGGCCGCAGGCCTGGCCCGGATGAACGAGGAGGACCCCTCCTTCACCGTGGTGAACAATTCCGAGACCCGCCAGGTGGTCCTCTCCGGCGCCGGGGACATGCAGCTGGACGTGCTGGTCTCCCGGCTGAAGAGCCGCTTCGGCGTGGAGGCCGAGCTCTCCCCCGCCCGTGTGCCCTACCGCGAGACCATCAAGAAGAAGGTGGAGGCCCACGGCCGCCACAAGAAGCAGACCGGCGGCTCCGGCCAGTTCGGCGACGTGTGGATCCGCTTCGAGCCCCAGTACGAGTCCGAGGACATGGTCTTTGCCGAGGAGGTCTTCGGCGGCAGCGTGCCCAAGAACTTCTTCCCCGCGGTGGAAAAGGGCCTGCGGGAAGCCGCCCAGAAGGGCGTGCTGGCGGGCTATCCCCTGGTGAACATGAAGGCCACCCTGTACGACGGGTCCTATCACCCCGTGGACTCCAACGAAATGGCCTTTAAGACCGCCGCCCAGCTGGCCTACAAGGAAGGCATCGCCAACGCCAACCCCGTGATCCTGGAGCCCATCGGCGCCCTGGAGGTCACCATCCCCGACAGCTACCTGGGGGACGTTATGGGCGACCTGAACAAGCGCCGGGGCCGCGTCATGGGCATGAACCCCACCGAGGACGGCAACCAGATCCTGGAGGCCGAGGTCCCCATGGCGGAGATGACCTCTTACGCCATCGACCTGCGCTCCCTCACCCAGAGCCGGGGCACCTTCTCCTTCCACTTCGTGCGCTATGAGGAGGCCCCCCCTGCCGCCCAGCAGAAGGCCATTGAGGACGCCAAGGCGATCCAGGAAGAGAATTAAAAAAGCGGAGCCCCGCTTTACTGGGCTCCCCACTGCAAAACTTGCAACGCGCGCGCCTTCTTGGCGCGCGCGTTTTGCTTGCCTTATGGGGTGGGGCGGGGTATAATGGGGCTCTGAAGGAAACCCGTTTGGAAAGGAGGCGGTCCCATGCCGCGGAAGTGGTTGGCCCTGGCCCTGGCCATCGTCATCGCCGCCGGGGTGCTGGGAATCTTCGGCAGCAGAGGGGGCTCCTCCCCCGCCCAGGAGGCCCCGGTCCAGGAGGAGCCGGGGGCCTTAGAGCCGGTCACCGCCGGCAACGCGGAGG
This sequence comes from Candidatus Evtepia faecavium, assembly GCA_019115545.1. GTDB lineage: Bacteria > Bacillota > Clostridia > Oscillospirales > Oscillospiraceae > Evtepia > Evtepia faecavium. The sequence continues at coordinate 11,300 of DXDK01000029.1, read as the reverse complement.
AGCTGCTGGACAAGCTTACCACCGAGCAGAAGGTGGGGCAGCTCTTTTTCGTCCGGCCGGAGGCCTTGGACCCCAACCGGACCCCGGAGGAGGCGGAGGACCCCGCAGGCCCCGGCGTCACCCAGGCAGACCCCGCCTTGCAGAATACCCTCCAGCAGTACCCCGTGGGGGGCTTCGTCCTCTTCGGGAAGAACCTGGAATCCCCGGACCAGCTGTCCCAGTTAATGGACACCCTGTCCCGGAACGCCGCCGTTCCCCTGCTTTTCTCCGTAGAGGAGGAGGGGGGCGCCGCCACCCAGGTGGCCGGCCGCCCCGGGTTTTCCGTCCCCACCCTGGAAAGCCTGGCCGACATCGGCGCCACCGGGGACCCCGCCCAGGCCCAGGCGGTGGGGCAGACCATCGGCACCTATCTCCGGGAGCTGGGGTTCCAGCTGGACTTCGCCCCGGTGGCCGATGTGAACACCAACCCCAACAACACCGTCATCGGGGACCGGGCCTTCCACTCTGACCCGGAACAGGCCGCCATGATGGTCAGCGCCGCGGTGGACGGCTTCCACCAGGGCGGGGTGGCCTGCACCCTGAAGCACTTCCCCGGCCACGGGGACACCGCCCAGGACAGCCACTACGGCTACGCCTCCAGCGACAAGACCTGGGAGGAGATGCGCACCTGCGAGCTCTATCCCTTCCAGGCGGGCATCGCCGCCGGGGCGGACGCGGTGATGGTCTCCCACATCACCACCCCCAACGCCACCAGCGACGGCCTGCCCGCTTCCCTGTCCTATGAGATGATCACCGAGAAGCTCCGGGGGGAGCTGCGCTTCCAGCGCCTGGTGGTCACCGACTCCCTGGCCATGGAGGCCATCACCGACAGCTACTCCGCCGCCGAGGCCTCCCTGATGGCCTTCCAGGCGGGGGCCGACGTGCTGCTGATGCCCGCCGACCTGGGAGAGGCCTACGACGCCCTCCTGGCCGCCGTCCAGGACGGGACCATCTCCCAGGAGCGCCTGGACGAGAGCGTCCTGCGCATCCTCCAGCTGAAGGAGAACTACGGCCTGATCTCCTGATCGAAACCGCCTTTCCTGCAAAAACGAGGGGGGAACCCGTTGGGTTCCCCCCTCGTTTTCTCTCTCTTGGAAAAGGGTTCAGCGGTGGTGGTGCTCCACGTCCCAGTCCCGGATGGCCCCGCTGTAGCCGTCGATGGTGAACTCGTACTCCGTGCCGTTGTAGTAGATGGTCCCCTCGTACTCCAGGCGGCCGTCGTCCCGGTCGGTCTCGAACTCGTAGATGTCGCTGGCGCTGGCCCCGGGGACCTCGGCCAGGGCGATCTCCTTGGCCCGGTCGGCGGTGATGGCGGAGGTGCCGCCGCTCTGCCCCTGGCCCTGGTAGCCCTCGGCGTCGTAGTCATAGGAGATCACATCCCCGGTATTCGCGTCGATCTCGTAGTCGTACTCCTTGTAGTCGGCGGTGTAGAACTCCACGTCGTAGCACTGGCGGCCGTCGTCATAGTCCAGGTGGCTGCGGATAAAGGTCACCTGGTCGGCGGTGAGGCCGGCGTGTTCCAGGGCGATCTCCCGGGCCCGGTCCTCGCTGACGGCGGCGTTGGCGGCGGCAGCTCCGCCGGGGTTGGCAGCGGCGGAGCCGTCGTCGGCGGCCTTCTGGCTGTGCTGGATCACCGTGCCGGTGAGGGCATCGATGTCATAGTCGTACTCCTGGCCGCCGGCGGTGAAGTCCACCTCGTAATAGACGGTGTTGTTCCGGCTCTCCAGCTCGGCAGAGGTGAAGGCGGCGTCGGCCTCGCCGATGCCGGCGGCCTCCAGGGCGATGGCCTTGGCGGCGTCAGCCCCGATGTAGTCGGCCTGCTGGGCGGTGGACTGGGTGCAGCCGGCCAGGGTGAGGGCCAGCAGGGAAGCGGCACAGGCGCTGAGAAGCATCTTCTTTTTCATGGTAGGGATCTCCTTTCCTTTTGTTGATGGCATCGTACCACGGCAACATGAAAGAAACATGAAATCGAGGGGGAAATTTTTCAGAAACTCAAAGTTTTTTCTCCCGGGGCAGAAGCAGGGTAAAGGCGCTCCCCCGGCCGGGGGCGCTGTCCAGGGTGACAGTGCCCCCGTGGAGCTGGGCGATCTTTTTCACCATGGCCAGGCCCAGGCCGGCCCCGCCCCCCTCCCGGCGGGAGGGGTCCACCTGGTAAAACCGCTGCCAGACCTTCTCCTGCTGGTCCTCCGGGATGCCGATGCCGTCGTCCCGGACCTGGAGGCGGGCGGTGTTCCCCTTCCCCTCCAGGGTGACCCAAACATGGCCCTGGGGGGTGCCGTACTTGAACCCGTTGTCGATGAGGTTTTGCAGCAGCCGCCGCAGCAGGCCGGCGTCCCCCCGGACCCAGACCGCGCCCCCCACCTGGCAGAACAGCCGCTGCCGGGGATAGGGCTGCTCGGCGCACACCCCCTCCACCAGGGCGGCCAGGTCCAGGGGCTCCAGGCGGAGGCCCTCGGTGCCCTGGTCCAGGCGGGTGATGCTCAGCAGCTGCTGGATGAGCTCGGCCATCCGGTCGGCTTGGCGGTGGATCATGGCCAGGGTCTCCCGCTGCTCCTCAGGGGTCTCCCCGTACTTCTCGGCGTACTCGCAGGCGCTCTTGATGACGGACACCGGGGTGCGCAGCTCGTGGGAGGCGTCGGCGGTGAACTGCTTCTCGGCCTCGAAGGCCCCCTCCAGCCGGGCGAACATCTGGTTGAAGGTGGCCGCCAGGCGGCTGAACTCGTGGTCCCCCGGGGGCACCGCCACCCGGGCGGAGAGGTCGGCGGCCTCGTTGATGGCCGCGGCGGTGGAGGTGATCTCCTTCAGGGGCCGGAAGGCCCGGCGGGCGATGCCATAGCCCCCCAGGGCCGCCAGGAGCAGGAAGGCGGGCAGGGTCACCATGGCGATGAACATGAGGTTGGTGAGCAGCTGGGGATTCTCCGGGGCCTCCAGAATCCCCCGGACCCACAGGCCGCTCTCCCAGCCGTTGGGCAGCCAGAAGTCCATCACATAGTACCGGGCCCCGGCCACGTCCACCGGGCGGTTCTGGCCGTTCTGGAAGGGCTCCGCCGCGGTGAAGGACACCGGCACCTGGCCGGCCAGCAGGGCCTCCCCCTGGCTGTAGACCAGGGTGTACACCCCGTTGTCGTAAAAGGCGAACTCCTCCCCCAGCTGGGGGGCGCCGTCGGCCCCCTGGGTGATCTGGGAGAGGTTCCGGCGCAGGGTGGCCTCCAGCTGGTCCATGGCCGTCTGGGTGGAGACGGTGCCGCTGATGAGCACCAGAAAGCCCAACAGCAGCCCCCCCATCCCCGCCATGAGCAGGGTGTACCACAGGGTGAGGCGGGCCTGTACGCTGGGGGTCTTCACGGGGCACCCTCCTTCCCCGGGGCGGGGGGCCGGATGGTCCAGCCCATCCCCCGGACGGTGTGGAGGAGCTTGTCCTCCCGCCCGCCGTCGATCTTCTTCCGCAGGCGGCTCATGTAGCCGTCCACGTTGTTGGAGCTGCCAGCGTATTCGTAGTTCCAGATGCGGTCCTCGATCTGTTCCCGGGACAGGACGGTGCCCGGGTGGCGCATGAGGTACTCCAAAATGGCGAACTCCTTGGGCAGCAGGGGGATCTCCTCCCCGCCCCGGGCCGCCTGGTGCCGGGCGGTGTCCAGGGTGAGGTCGGCCACGGTGAGGGTGTTGGTCCGCTGGCCCACGTGCTTGCGGGTGATGGCCCGGATGCGGGCCAGCAGCTCGTCAAAGTCAAAGGGCTTGACCAGGTAATCGTCCGCCCCCAGGTCCAGGCCGGTGACCCGGTCGGCCACGCTGTCCCGGGCGGTGAGGAAGAGGACGGGGGTGTCCACCCCCTGGGCCCGGAGCTCCCGGACCAGGGTGTAGCCGTCCTTTTTGGGCATCATCACATCCAGCACCAGGGCGTCGTACTCCGCCCCCAGCAGGCACAGCTGGGCCTCCTCCCCGTCATAGCAGCCGTCCACGGTGTAGCCGGCCTTGGTGAGGACCTTTTGCAGCAGGCGGTTCAAATCCCGCTCGTCCTCGGCCACCAGCAGGCGCATGGAACATTCCTCCTTCCCAGTTTGGGCGCCGGGGCGCCGGGCCCCGGAATCTGGCTCCATCATACCACAGCCGGCCGCCCTTGTCACGCCGTCCGGGCAGGAAAAAAGGCCCCGGTCACGGGGCCTTGGGGTGCGTCAGAATCCCTTCTCCTTCAGATCCTGCACCAGGCGGATGTAGTGCTCCCGGACAGGGAAGCCGTCGATGTCCTCCCGGAGCAGGTCGATGACGTCCCCGTGGGAGATCCCCCGCTTGCCGGGGACGGTGAGGTTGCCCAGGAAGGTCCCCCACCGGGCCGAGGAGAGGGCCACCAGGCCGTCGTTGGCCTCCCGGTCGTACTTCTTCACCAGGCGCCAGGTGAGGTTCAGGGGGAAGCCGGCGCTCTTGCCGGTGGTCATGGTGGCCATGAGGCTCTGGTAATACACCCCCTCCGCGTCGGGCACCGCCTGGTTGAAGGCGGCGCAGGCGTCACAGGCCAGATCCCGCACGCCCCCCATGAAATCGGGGGTCTGGTCCCCCAGGGCGTGGAAGACGGCGTTGTACTGCCGCTCCAGCAGCCGCTGGAACCACTGGGGGAGGGTGTCCAGCAGGTGCCGGGCAAACACGCACCCCCGGTGGGGGGTGTTCACCGTGGTCAGGGAGGCCACGCGGGGGGCCAGCCCCAGGCAGGTGATGGCGTAGCGGCTGTCCAGGCCCCCTTTGGAGTGGGCGATGAGGTTGACCTTCTCCGCCCCGGTCTCCTCCAGGATGGCCTGGATGCGCCCGGCCAGCTCCCGGGCGGAGACCGCCACCGGGGCGGCCGACTGCTGGCCGCCGTAGTACAGCTCCGCCCCGCAGGCCGCCAGGGCCTGGGGGATGCGGCCCCAGTAGTTCACATGCTGCCAGTCCCGGAAAAAGATGCCGTGGACCAGGACGATGGGGTAGCGGGTGCGGCAGTCCTGGTTCTCCGCGTGGACGGCCTGGCGCTCCAGCCGGGCGCACTCGAAGTAGTACTCGTGGCGGGCGGCCTTCAGCACCCGGTAGAAGAGGTAGAGGTGGAACACCGGCACCCACCAGGTGAAGAACAGCAGCACCCGCCACACCACCCGCAGGCGGTTGCAGGTGAACAGCACCCGGAAAAAGCCGTTGACCAGCAGCAGGAGGATCACCGGCACATACACCAGGGCCCCCACCACCGGCACCATCCACGCCGGGGCGGGGGCGGCCATGGCCGCCAGGGCACCGGTGAGGTAGAGCACCCCGTAGAACACCCCCGTGGCCAGGATGGTCCAAAAGGCCACCACCAGCAGCTCGTATCCCCCCAGCAGGGTCCGCAGCCGGGGGGTGGCGGCCTGCACCCACCGGGGGCGGATGTGAAAGCTCACATAGAACACGGCCAGGCCCCCCAGCACCACCGCCGTGAGCCACCCGGGCAGCACGATGAGCTCCCCGAAGAGCAGCAGTAGATTGGCCAGGCAGAACACCGCCGCCACCCGGGCGGCCCGCTTTACCCCTTCCATGGGCATCCCTCCTGTTTCCAAGGATAGGGCAGGGGCGCCGGGCCCCTGCCCACAAAAGACAAGTCTCTCATCCCCCGGCAAGGAGGGTCCCCTCCGCCCCGCTGAGCAGGAAGGTCCCCCGGTCGGTGGTGAGCTCCCACATGGGGGTGAGCACCGCCCGGTCGGCCTCCCCGCTGTACTGGTACCCCTCCCGGATGGCCTGGATGGTCAAGGGGGTCAGGCCGGCCTCCTCCGCCCCCAGGGCGAAGTCCATCAGCAGGGCGGGGGCCTCCAGGGCGGGCTGGATCTCGCAGGCGGCGGGCAAGCCCTCCGCCGGCAGGTCCCCCGGGTCCAGCAGCTGGGCGGGGAGATCCTGAATCTCCGTGCTCAGGCCGCTCTCCCAGGGGATGGCCTCCGCCGCCACGGCGATGCCCCGGCTGCTGAGGTAGGCCAGGGTCTGCTCCTGGAGGGCGGCGGCGTAGCCCTGGCTCTGCTGCCGCTGGAGCACCACGCTCCCCAGCAGGAAGAGGTTCACCGCCGCCAGGAGGAAGATCACCGCCAGTTTCAGTTTGGAGCGTTCCATGCTCTCCCCCCCTTTAGGTTTCCCGGATGGTCCAGGCGGCGGACAGCTCCGACGCGGCGCCGTCGTCCAGATAGCACAGCTGGAGCTCCTTCCCCGCCTGGCCCATGGCGGCGGCCGCCGCGGCGGCCTGGCGCTCCGGCAGGGCCTGCTGGACCCGGCCGGTGTCGGTGTAGGTCCGCAGGCAGATGGTGAAGGATGTGAGGGCCTGCCCGGTGAAGGTGAACTGGGCGCTCCACCCCTCCTCCCCCCGCTGGACCTGGGCCCCGCTGAGCAGGCAGCAGAAGGTGAGGGTGACCTGTTCCTCCTCCCCGGCCTCGATGGCCTGGCAGAACATCCGCCCCTCCCCCAGCCACGCCCCGGTGACCAGGTCCAGGACCTCCTCGGCCTTCAGCTGCAGGTCCTTCTCCCGGCTGGAGAGGGCCTGGAACCGGGCCTGGCCCCGGTCGGCGGCGTGGTAGAGCACCTGGCCGTCCTTTTGCAGGCGCAGGGTGTCCGACCCCTCCTGGAGGACGGTGCCCTCGGTGGTCTCATAGAGGGCGATGGCCCGGAGGTTGAAGTCCAGGGCCTCCAGCAGGGCGGTGCGCTCGGCCTCCCCCCAGGCGGCCACGGGGTTGGCCACGGCGTACACCGGGGTGACGGGGGCCTGGGAGAGCACCAGGGTGTCCGGGGAGAGGATCTCCGCCACCTGGGGGTCCTCAAAGGCGAAGCGGGCGCCGTTGTCCCCCAGGCCCTCCAGGGTGCTGGGGAAGGTGAGGGCGGCGCCGGCCACCCGGCCGGCGTAATACTCCCCCGTCTCCTGGTTGTAGTAGTAGACCGTCTCCACCCTTCCCCCGGGGGCGGAGAGGAGGAAGGCCCGGCCGGCCCCCTCCCCCCCGCTGCCCTGGGCCACGAAGGAGATGTTATAGAGGAAATCGCAGTACACCCACCGGCTGCTCTGGGTGATGGCCTCCTGCCAATCCTCCCGGGTGGCGGGGTGGGGGGTGTCCATGGCCTCCACCGCCTCGGTGAGCAGCTGGCTGATCCCCCCGGCGTAGAGGGTGTCCACCGTGTCCTGGTCATACTGCACCCCGTACCGGCCGTGCTCGGTCTGGACCATCATCCGCACCGGGGTGCCCCGGGAGAGGGCGGTGCCCTGGACCCCGGTGAACACCGTCTCCCCGCCGCCGCCCGTCCCCCGGCCGGCGGCCTGCCCCAGGCCGGACTGGACGATGAGCACCAGGGCCGAGCAGGCCAGCAGGGCGATGAGGAGGTTTTCCAGCCGGTCGATGCTCCGCCGGCTCCACTTGCCCCTCATCGCTGGGGGCCCTCCCGGCGCAGCACCATCCGCAGGGTGGTGCCGGGGCCCGGGCGGTCCACCAGAGCCAGGCTGCCCTGGTGCTGGCGGATGATCTCCTGGGCGATGGACAGCCCCAGGCCGGTGCCCCCGGACTCCCGGGAGCGGGCCTTGTCCACCCGGTAGAAGCGCTCAAAGATCCGCTCCCGGTCCTCGGGGGGGATGCCGATGCCGTTGTCGGCCACCTCCAGCCACACCGTGTTCTGGGTGGCCCCGGCGGACATGACGATCCGCCCCCCGTCGGGGGTGTACTTCATGGCGTTGGAGAGGATGTTCATGATGACCTGGGAGATGCGCTCCCGGTCGGCCAGGATCTCCGGCAGGTGTTCGGTGCCCTCCAGCAGGAGGGTGTGGCTGCGGCGCTGGGCCTCCAGCCCCATGGCCTGGCGGCACTCCTCCAGCAGGGCGGCAAAGGGGAAGGGGGCCAGGTGGAGGGGGCTGTGCCCCGAGTCAAACCGGGACAGGGTGAGCAGGTCCTGGACGATGTGGGTCATCCGGTCGCTCTCGCTGAGGATGACCCTCAGGAAGCTCTCCATGGTCTCCGGGGGCAGGTCGGGGTTCTCCGTCAAGGTCTCGGCATAGCTGCGGATGTTGGTGATGGGGGTGCGCAGCTCGTGGGAGACGTTGGCCACGAACTCCTTGCGCATGGTCTCGTTCTTCACCTGCTGGGTGACGTCGTGGACCACCACCAGCACCCCCACCTCCTTCTCCCGGTTGAAGGGGGCCAGCAGGAGCAGGAGGATCCGCTCCCCCCGGACGGTCTCGCTCTCCAGGCAGTCCTGGTCGGTGGTGAGGACGGTCTCCAGGGGGACCAGGTCCTGGAAGAGGTCGGCGTAGGTCACCGCGCCCCCCACGGGGATGGCCAGGCTGAGCATCTCCTCGGCGGCGGGGTTGGAGTGGATGACCTCCCCGTTCTGGTTAAAGGCCACCACCCCGTCGGTCATGTGGAGGAAGAGGGTGGACAGCTTGGTGCGCTCGCTCTCCACCTCCTGGAGGGTGGCCTGGAGCTGCCGGGACATGGCGTTGAAGGCGTGGGTGAGCACGCCGATCTCGTCGTGGGACTCGGCCCGGATCTCGTGGCCGAAGTCCCCCTCGGCCACCCGCTGGGCCCCCCGGGTGAGGGCCCGGATGGGGTTGACCATGGCCCGGGAGAGGAGGAAGGAGAGGAACACCGAGATCACCAGGCCAAAGACCAGGGCCTCGATGATCAGCTGGAAGAGCTCGCTGTTGAGCTCCCGCACGGTGGAGCGCTGGTCCAAGATGTAGATGATGTACTCCTCCTCCCCCCGCTGAATGGGCAGGGCCAGGTCCATGTAGCTGGCGGTGAGGTCGCTCTCGTTGCCCTCCCGCTTCTCGTTGATGGCGATGAGCAGGTTGGGGGTGACCGCCTCCAGGGTGGGGCCGGCGTCGTCGTCGGAGCTGGCCAGGATCTCCCCGGTGTTCCCGTCCAGGACGTAGTAGTTCCGGTTCTTCCCGTCCACCCCCATGGGGCCCATCCGGGCCACCAGGATCTGGTCGATGGCCTGGGCGCCGTCGGTCTCCCCCTCCCAGGGAGTGACCAGGTCCCGGACAAACTCCGTGTCCTGGCCAAAGACCTCCACCATCTGGGTGTAGAACTGGTTGAGGTAGAACCGGTTGACGGAGTTGACCAGAAAGGCCCCGGCGATGGTCATCAGGCAGACCACCATGAGGACCATGATCAGCACCAGTTTGATATGCAGGCTGCGCAGCATGGCGCTCCCCCTCTCTGCCCCCGGGGCCGTGGCCCGGGGTCATTGGTCGCTCTGGAAATAGTACCCCGCGCCCCGGCGGGTGAGGATGTATCGGGGCTGGGCGGGGTCGTCCTCCAGCTTCTCCCGCAGGCGGCGGATGGCCACGTCCACCGCCCGGACGTCCCCCACGTATCGCTCGTAGTTCCACACCCGCTCCATGAGCTCCTGCCGGGTGAACACCCGCCCGGCGTGGCCGGCCAGATGGGCCAGCAGCTCAAACTCCCGGGGGGTGAGCTCCAGGTCCTGGCCGTCCTTGGCGGCGGTGCCCTCCCCCCGGTGGATCTCCAGCCGGCCGAAGCGGAGGGTCTCCTCCGCCGCCGGAGGCTCCGGCGGCGGGGTCATGGCGGCCCGGCGGATGTTGGCCTTCACCCGGGCCATGAGCTCCCGGATGGAGAAGGGTTTGGTGATGTAGTCGTCCGCCCCCAGGTCCAGGCCCAGGATCTTGTCCTGCTCGGCCTCCCGGGCGGTGAGGATGAGCACCGGGGTGGCCCGGCCCTGTTCCCGCAGCGCCCGGCAGACCTCAAAGCCGTTGCGCTTGGGGAGCATCAGGTCCAGGAGGATGAGGTCGGGGTGCTCGGCCAGGGCCAGGTCCAGGCCGGCGACGCCGTCGTAGGCCTCCAGGGTGTCGTACCCCTCCTTCTGGAGGTTGAAGCGGAGGATGTCCACGATGTTCTTCTCGTCCTCCACGATGAGGACCCGCTGTTTCCGTTCCATGGCTGCCTCCTTTCCCCAGGCCTCAGCCCCGGGCCCCGTCCAGGCGGAAGGAGGCCTTCAGCAGGCCGGCCAGGGTCTTGCCGTCCTTGATCTCCCCCCGCCGGGCCATGTCCATCAGCTGGTCATAGGGGATCCACACCGTCTCCACGAACTCCCCGTCGTCGGGGTGGGTGGGGCCCTGGGTGAGGTCTTTGGCGAAGTAGAGATAGATGCGCTCGGCCAAAATCCCCGGGGAGGAGTAGATGCAGCCCATGTCCTCAAAGGTGCCGGGGACCAGGCCGGTCTCCTCCGCCAGCTCCCGCAGGCCGCTGGCCCGGGGGTCCTCCCCGGGCTCCAGCTTGCCGGCGGGGAGCTCCAGGGTCTGCTCCCCCATGGGGTAGCGGTACTGCCGCACCAGGGCCACCCGGCCCTGGCCGTCCAGGGCGAACACCGCCACGCCGCCGGGGTGCTCCACCACTTCCCGATTGGTAATCCGCCCGTCCATCAGCCGGGCCTTGTCCCGGCGGACGTTGACGATGACGCCCTCATAAACGGTCTCCTGGGAGACCATCTCTTCCTTAAATTCCATGGCAGGATACCTCCATTCCGGTGGGACTGCCCCCCGGGCCGGGCCCGGCAGGGCGTTTGGAGTCATTATACCACACCTTTCCCGCCCCTGCCAACTGCTTTTCTGCCAGGGCTGGAAAGGATTGCATTTGCCTTCCCCCGCCCCCCTGGCCTATAATGGGGGCTGACATTTCTGCAGCAGGAGGGATGCTATGACCATCCACACCACAGGGGGCGGGGTGGTGCTCACCCTGGCCCGGGAGGAGCTGCCCCGTAAGGCCCCCCTCACCGGGGAGGCCCTCCTCCCCCTGGTCTGCCGGGCCCTGGGCCGGGTGGGGCGGCCCCTGCCCCCGGCGGGGGAGATCGCCGTGTTCCCCGGCCCGGCGGGGGTGCTGGTGACGGTGACGCCCCGGCTGGCGGAGACAGAGGGGTGGGCGGGGCCCCCGCAGTGAGGGGGGGCAGCCAATATCGGTACGCGGTACCGTTGGGACGGACGCAGGTTGGAACCTGCAACGTGGGGCCAGGGGCCCGAGCCCCCGTTGGTACAGACCCTTTGGGGCCGTGCCTCCGAAGCGGCCTCGGGGCGCAGCGCCCCGGGGGGTGCCTGCCGGCGGCCTCCATTTCTCCTGTGAGAAATGGAGGAAAGAACACCAGGGAGGAGGAGTTTCCTCCTCCCTGGACCCACCTTCTCTGGTTTCTGAAACCGGGGAAGGTGGGTTCTTCCTTTTCCTACAAACTTGTGTCCGACGCCCGTAACGGCCCGCCCCCCAGCTGGGCGGGCTGGGAGGCGTGGGTTGGTG
>DXDK01000028.1 GCA_019115545.1 Candidatus Evtepia faecavium | reverse complement strand
GTAGTTGTTGCAGGCGTCGTCAATGCTCTGGCGCATCATCTCGTGCAGCTTGCCGGAAATATCCTCCCCGTCCAGCACCATCTGGCGCTGCTTGTAAATGATCTCACGCTGCTGGTTCATCACGTCGTCGTACTGCAGCACCTGTTTGCGGATGGCAAAGTTGGAGGCTTCCAGCTTTTTCTGGGCGCTCTCGATGGTGTTGGTGATGAGCTTGTTCTCGATGGGGACGTCTTCCTCGAGCCCCAGGGTGTTCATCAGGTTCTGCACCCGCTCGCCGCCGAAAATGCGCATCAGGTCGTCCTCCAGCGAGAGGAAGAACCGGGACGCGCCGGGGTCGCCCTGACGGCCGGCACGGCCGCGCAGCTGGTTGTCGATACGGCGGCTCTCGTGGCGCTCGGTGCCGATGATGAACAGGCCGCCGGCGGCGCGCACTTCCTCGGCCTCGGCGCTGATCTCCGCCTTGTGCTTTTTCAGCAGCTCCTCGTAGCGGGCGCGGATGGCCAAGATCTCCTCGTTGTCGGTGTCGGCGTGGCCGTCCGCCTCGGCGATGAGCTCCTCGGCAAAGCCCTCCTTGCGCAGGGTGGCCTTGGCCATATACTCGGCGTTGCCGCCCAGCATGATGTCGGTGCCGCGGCCCGCCATGTTGGTGGCGATGGTGACGGCGTTCTTCTTGCCGGCCTGGGCCACGATCTCGGCTTCCTTCTCGTGGTTCTTGGCGTTGAGGACGTTGTGGCGGATGCCCTGCTTGGTGAGCAGCTTGGAGAGCAGCTCCGACTTTTCAATGGACGTGGTGCCCGCCAGGACGGGCTGGCCCTTTTCGTGGCACTCCACGATCTGCTGAACGATGGCGTGGTACTTGCCGGTGGTGTTCTTGAACACCACATCGGGGTGGTCCACCCGGATCTGGGGCTTGTTGGTGGGGACCTCCACGATGTCCAGCTTATAGGTGGCGTTGAATTCCTCCTCTTCCGTCAAGGCGGTACCGGTCATGCCGGAGAGCTTCTTGTACAGGCGGAAGTAGTTCTGGAAGGTGATGGTGGCCAGGGTCTTGGACTCCCGGGCCACGGTGACCTTTTCCTTGGCCTCGATGGCCTGGTGCAGGCCGTCGTTGTACCGCCGGCCGTACATGAGGCGGCCGGTGAACTCGTCCACGATGATGACCTCGCCGTCTTTGACCACGTAGTCGATGTCCCGCTTCATCAGGCCCCGGGCCCGGATGGCCTGGTTGATGTGGTGGGAGAGGGTGGAGTTTTCCGGGTCGGCCAGGTTTTCCACGTTGAAGGCCTTCTCCGCCTTGGCAATGCCCCGGGCGGTGAGGGTGACGGCCCGGGCCTTTTCATTGACCACGTAGTCGGCGTCGATGTTCTCGTCCTCCTGCTCCTTGTCGTCCACGGTGGCCTTCACCAGCCCCTTCAGGCTGGCGGCGAAGTTGTCCGCCAGGGTGTACAGCTGGGTGGACTGCTCCCCCATGCCGGAGATGATCAGGGGGGTGCGGGCCTCGTCGATGAGGATGGAGTCCACCTCGTCCACGATGGCGAAGGCGTGGCCCCGCTGCATCAGCTCTGCCTTGTAGATGGCCATGTTGTCCCGCAGGTAGTCAAAGCCGAACTCGTTGTTGGTGCCGTAGGTGATGTCGGCGTTGTAGGCGGCCTTTTTGGCGGCGGGGTCCACCCCGTGGATCACCAGGCCCACAGTGAGGCCCAGGAAGCGGTAGACCTTGCCCATCCAGTCGCTGTCGCGCTTGGCCAGGTAGTCGTTGACGGTGATGATGTGGACCCCTTCCCCGGACAGGGCGTTGAGGTAGGCGGGGAGGGTGGCCACCAGGGTCTTGCCTTCGCCGGTCTTCATCTCGGCGATGCGGCCCTGGTGGAGGATGATGCCGCCCATCAGCTGCACCCGGTAGGGCCGCAGGCCCAGGACCCGGTCGGCGGCCTCCCGGCAGGTGGCGAAGGCCTCGGGGAGGAGGTCGTCCAGGGTCTCGCCGTTTTTATAGCGCTCCTGGAACTCCGGGGTTTTGGCCTGGAGCTGGGCGTCGGTGAGGCCCTTGTATTCCTCTTCCAGGGCTTCGATCTTTCTCACAATGGGCTCAAGGCGCTTGATCTCCTTGGCCATGTTGGTGCCGAATAGTTTGGTTAAAAAACCCATAATGGTGCGATTCCTTTCCGAACGCGGGGACGGGCTCCGCGGTGTTAAACCCATAAAAACCAAAGGGCATACCAGCCCATGGTCAGAATATTATACCACATCCTCCGGGGCAAAAAAAGAAAAATTTGTGAACAAGGCGGAAAAAGGTGGCGGCTTTGCCCCGGAGAAGTTGGGAATTCTGCCCCGTTTTCCCCCGTCCAGGCCCCTGGCGGGCAAAAGAAATCCCACAGGCTCCCTGTTTTGTGGTATACTGGGGAAAATCCACGAGAAGGAGGCCCGCGGCCATGGCGGCGAAGAAGAACGAGCGGTATCCCCTGCGCATCCAGGGGTATGGCAGCGCCGGGGAAGGGGTGGCCCGGCTGGAGGGCCAGGCGGTGTTTGTGAAGGGCGCCCTCCGGGGGGAGCTGTGCCAGGTCCATTTATTAAAGGTGGGCAAAAGCGCCGCCTGGGGCCGGGTGGAGCAGGTCCTGGAGCCCTCCCCCGGCCGGCAGGTTCCCGACTGCCCCAACTATCCCCAGTGCGGGGGGTGCCAGCTGCGGCACATGACCTATGCCGAGGAGCTGGCCTTCAAGAAGCAGAAGGTCCAGGACGCCCTCCAGCGCATCGGCGGCTGGACGGGGGAGGTCTCCGTCATCCACGGGGCGGCCCAGCCCGACCGGTACCGGAACAAGATCCAGTTCCCCGTGGCCGCCGGCCCCCGGGTGGGCTTTTTCCGCGCCCGGAGCCACGACGTCATCGACGCCCCGGACTGCCTCCTCCAGCCCCTGGCCGCCACCCGGCTGCGGGGGGCCTTCCGGACCTGGATGGAGGCGCACCAGGTCCCGGCCTATGACGAGAGGGCCCACACCGGCCTCATCCGCCACTTCTACGTGCGTACCAACCGCCGGGGCCAGTCCCTGTGCGCGGTGATCGCCAACGGGAAGGGCCTCCCCGCCCAGCCGGCCCTGATCCAGGCCCTGCGGGGGGCGGAGCCCGGGCTGGTGGGGGTGGTCCTCTCGGTGAACCAGGAAAAGACCAACGTGATCCTGGGCAAGGAGTACCACACCCTCTGGGGGCAGGACTACCTGGAGGACACCTTGTGCGGGCTGGACTTCCGGCTGTCGGTGCCCTCCTTTTACCAGGTGAACCGGGACCAGGCGGAGGTCCTCTATGGCCGGGCCCTGGCCTTCGCCGGCCTCACCGGGAAAGAGACGGTGGTGGACCTCTACTGCGGCATCGGCACCATCACCCTGGTGATGGCCCGGCAGGCGGGGCGGGCCATCGGGGCGGAGGTCATCCCCGCCGCGGTGGAGGACGCCCGGGCCAACGCCCGGCGCAACGGGGTGGACAACGCGGAGTTCCTCTGCGCCGACGCCGGCCAGGCCGCCCAGGAGCTGGCCCGCCGGGGGCTCCGCCCCGACGTGATCTGCGTGGATCCCCCCCGGAAGGGGATCTCCCCGGAGGTAGTGGAGGCCATTTTCCAGATGGCCCCCCAGCGGGTGGTGTATGTCTCCTGCGACCCGGCCACTCTGGGCCGGGACGTGAAGCGCCTGGCGGAGGGGGGCTATGCCCTGCAGCAGGCGGAGGCGGCGGACCTGTTCCCGCGGACGGGGCATGTGGAGACGGTGTGTTTGTTGGAAAAGGAGGGATGATCCCGCCCCCACCCCAGAACCAGATTTGACCAAAAACACCAGCCCATGTCCGGCGGACATGGGCTGGTGTTCGTTTGTGTCGTCTCTCGCGGAAAGGGCTTCCCCGGCTCTGCCGGGAGGCTGCCTTCCTCTCACCCCACCGCCACATACCGGGACACCCCGTCCCGCCCCGGCTCCCGGGTCACCTGGCCCTCCTCCATGAGGTACTCCAGGTGGGCCAGGGCCTCCCCGGTGGCGAACCACTTCTGGTTCAAGGGGAACTCCGCCCAGCTGGCGGCCTTGATGTCCCAGTGCATCCGGCTGGCGGTCTCGTAGGCGGTGAGCCCCGGCTCCCGCTGGAGGATGGCCAAGGTCTCCCCCACCCGGTTTCGGTGGTGGGTGAACAGGGCCTGG
Source organism: Candidatus Evtepia faecavium (assembly GCA_019115545.1). Taxonomy (GTDB): domain Bacteria; phylum Bacillota; class Clostridia; order Oscillospirales; family Oscillospiraceae; genus Evtepia; species Evtepia faecavium. Next base: position 7,647 of record DXDK01000028.1, on the reverse strand, counting down.
ATCCGCTCCCCCAGGTCGGCGGTGTGCCGGTGGCCGGGGAGGGCCAGGCGCACCGGCAGGGCCCGGACCTTCTCCAGGCTCTCCAGATACCGCCCCAGGGCGTTGGGCATGTGGGGCCACATGGTGATGTTGGGGGTGATGTCAAAGAGGACGTGGTCGGCGGTGAAGAGAATCCCCGCCTCCTCCAGCCACAGGCACAGCTGCCCCGGGGTGTGGCCGGGGGTGGCGATGACCTGGAGTGTATACTCCCCCACGGTGAGCACCTCCCCGTCCTCCACCATGCGATAGTTGGGCAAGTCCAGCTGGGGGCCCAGGTTCCGGGCGGGGTTGGTGCCCCGGGTGGCCTTCAGCTCCTCCGGGGGGAAACCCTCCCGGAGAAAGCGCTGGTCGATGCCCACCCAGTAGGCGTCCTCATAGGCCTGGCGGGTGAAGGGGAAGTCCCCCCGGCCCATGTACAGGCTGCCCCCGGGGCGGACCATCTCCCCGGCCAGCCCCGTGTGGTCGGTGTGGATGTGGGTGAGAAAGACGTCCAGAGAATCCCCCTCCGCCCCGGCGGCCTGGAGCCCCTCCCGCAGGGCCTGGCGGCACTCGGGGAGGCGGAAGCCCGTGTCGATGAGCAGGCTCCGCTCCCGCCCCCGGATGAGGTAGGCGTTGAGCTCCCGCAACGGGTTCCGGGGCAGGGGGACGGGGATGCGAAAGATCCCCGGCAGGATCTCCACCACCCGGTAGGGGGCGTGGACGTCGTAGAGCTGCCGGACGGCGGGGTTCATGCCTGGGCCTTCCGGGCCTCGCCCACCAGGGCGCTGGCCCCCAGGCGGTCGGCCCCCAGGTCCAGGAAGGCCTGGGCGTCCTCCAGGGTGCGGATGCCCCCGGAGGCCTTCACCTTCACGCTCTCCGGCAGGTTCTCCCGGAGCAGGGCCACGTCCTCCCGGGTGGCGCCCCCGGTGGAGAAGCCGGTGGAGGTCTTCAGATAGTCCGCCCCCACCTTGGCCACCAGCTGGCAGAGCTTGATCTTCTCCATGTCCGAGAGCTGGCAGGTCTCGATGATGACCTTCAGGGGCCGGCCCAGGCAGGCGGCCTTCACCCCGGCGATCTCCTCCTCCAGGTCCTTCCACTTCCGGTCCTTCACAAAGCCGAGGTTGATCACCATGTCGATCTCGCTGGCGCCGTTCTCCACGGCGTCCTTGGTCTCAAAGAGCTTGGCTGCCATGGTGTTGTACCCGTTGGGGAATCCGATGACGGTGCAGATCTTCAAGTTCCCCTGGACATAGTCCACCGCCCGCTTCACATAGGCAGGAGGGATGCACACCGTGGCGCAATTAAACTCCATGGCCTCGTCACAGAGGGTCTTGATCTGGTCCCAGGTGGCCTCGGGTTTCAGCAGGGTGTGGTCCACGTGGCTGAGAATGGTTGCGATGTCCATGGTCAGGTCTCCTTTTCGTTTCATTTGGGTTTATGATACCCCATTTTCCCGCCGGGCTCAAGGCTTTCCGGCAAAAAATCCCCCGCCCGGCGCCATTGGGCCAGGCGGGGGAGGTCTCTCAGGCGGCCCCTTCTGCCGGGGTCTCCTCCATGGAATAGGGGCACATGAGGAAGAACACCACGTCCCCCTCCTGGCCCACTACCATCTCGTCGGCCCGGGTGCAGATGTTCCACCCCAGGTCCCCGGCGGCCTTCAGGGTGTCCGCGAAGACCGCCCCGTCGCTTCCCTCCTCCAGGCGGAAGAGGTAGCCCAGAAAGGGGATGGTGCCGATGAGGGGGGCGAACATCACCCCCTGGGAAAAGCCCTCGATGGGGGTGTTGCCAAAGCCCATGAGGGTCCCCGGCTCCACCGGGGCGGTGGTGCCGGTAAAGCCCACCGTGTCCGGGGTGAGCAGGGCCTGGGCCAGGGTGTCCAGGTCGGCCTGGGGATGGGCGGCGTATTCCGCCTGGAAGGTCTGGAACACGACCTGGCCCAGGGTGTTCGGCGCCTTCTCCTGCCCGCCGCAGGCGGCCAGGGAGAGGAGCAGGACGCCGGCCAGCAGGGCAGTAACAGCCCCATAAATTGCTTTCATTTGTGTTGTTCTCCTTTGTTGTCAGTGTAAGTATACTTTAGTCTATTTTAATTCAAAAACTTTACTGCTTTTAATCGTTTTCTCGTTTTTCTTTGGTAGAGTATTTCTTCTGCAACACATTCCCCTTCTTCAAGTCTTCTGTTAGCTCCTCCAACAACAGAATCTGTTCCCTATTTAAACCTGTAACATCCAGCGTAACCCTATTATCATCTGCATTCCCCAAAAGCATATCCGTACTTATCTTAAAAATCCTAGCCATTTTCAGGAGGATGTCATATGAAGGTAGTCTACTTCCATTTTCATAAGAAGATATAGCAGACTTTGTAACACCAAGTCTTTCTGCAAACTCCATTTGTGTCATGTGTCGTTCTGTTCGTAATTTCTTAATCTTTCCTCCTATACTTACCATGTCTTCTCACCTCTTTTGGTACTAATATACAAAATATAGTCGCTCATTTGGTGGAAGAAAATTGCCCGTTTAGTGGACTTATGTGTAAAGCTATGTTATACTACCTGTGTACAGAGGAGTCAACAATGCCGCAAGAACTCTCACGAAAGGAGGCCTCTTGCTTTTAATCTAGACCGGCTATTGACCCTTTTCATTGTGTACTTTTGCCATCTATCAAACTGTTTAGAAGTAACAAAGGAGGCTACAATGATACATGCATTGAAGCAATTCAGAAACATCCTTTCCATTTGTCTTTTACTTTGTTTTCTATTCTGCCTGGCATCCTGTGGAACAAAGGACACTGTCAGCGAGGAAACAGATGCACAATCTATTTCCTCCGAAGATACGCTCTCCTCAAATAGCAAAGAAGCGACCATCGACATTGAGCAAGATCGTAAGGATACAGAAGACCAAAGAACCTCTTCTTCCTATTCGCACAGTTGCGAAGTGAGTGACTGTACAAAGCCGGGCACGGAATCGTATCTTGGACTATCCGGAAATACAGAATGGTACTGCCAAGAACACTACGACGAAATGATCTCTATGGTGGATGACATGGAAGATGTTGTTGGATTTGAAATTGACAATTCCCATTCTTGTGAAGTTTGTTCTCGAGCGGGAACCCATTCTATCGTAGGCATTTCTGGTCAACTTGAATACTACTGTACAGAGCATTATAACGAAATGCAGGATATGTTAGAATTATTTACAGGATATTAACGAAGTTTTACTAGGAGCGGAAAAATGAAAAACAGTAACGGTGGGCTTTCTTTCTGGGGTACAGTTCTTGCTATCTTAGTCGCATTGGCAATTTTTGCTTTTGAAGGATAATGGTAAGACGAGTCAATCTTTTCCTTATCCTGTTCACACTTTTGATTTATGCTATAAATCAAAGAATCAAAACACAGATAGAGAACGAGACCTTACACTGGTTTATGAATTGCTACTTCAATGATATTTTGGGGGCTATCACATTTATTGCCTATTGCAATTTTGTTTTCAGTTTTCGTTCCTATCACATGACAAGTCTTATTCAGATTGAAGGGATTCTTTTTCTTTGCGGACTTTTTTGGGAGTACGTCACTCCCCTTTTCAGACCTACAACCGTATCCGATCCATTTGATCTTCTAGCCTATTTATGTGGTGGTTTTCTATATTGGGCAGGTATAAAGTTATATGTCTATAGAAAACATATTAAACAAAAAATATAAATACTTCTCTTCTTTTTTAGGTTAAAACCTCACACTCATTCTGTCCTTGCAAAAAAAAGAAGCCGCTCTCGCGGCTTCTTTTTTTCTCTTGTTTCGGAGGAATTAGTAGTTGTCCGCCTTGATCTCGAAGAAGGCCTGGGGGTGGCTGCACACAGGACACACCTCGGGGGCCTGGTCGCCGTACTCCAGGTGGCCGCAGTTGCGGCAGTACCACACCTTCACGGAGGACTTCTTAAAGACCTCGTTGTTCTCCAGGTTCTCCACCAGCTTCAGGTAGCGCTCGTAGTGGGACTTCTCGATCTCCCCCACGCCGGCGAACATATCGGCGATGCGGTGGAAGCCCTCCTCCCGGGCCTCCTCGGCCATGCGCTTGTACATGGAGGTCCACTCCTCGTGCTCGCCCTCGGCGGCGGCCATGAGGTTCTCGGCGGTGGTGCCGATGCCGCCCAGCTCCTTGAACCACAGCTTGGCGTGCTCCTTCTCGTTGTTGGCGGTCTCCTCGAAGAAGGCGGCGATCTGCTCAAACCCTTCCTTCCGGGCCTTGCTGGCGTAATAGGTGTACTTGTTCCGGGCCTGGCTCTCCCCGGCGAAGGCTTCCCACAGGTTGGCCTCGGTCTTGCTGCCTTTCAGTTCCATGGATACGCTCCTTTCATGATGAGGGTTTCTATGTGACGGTTTTGGATTTACGATTGCTCCAGGGGAATTCCTGTGCCATTAGGATACTCCAGCGGGAGCATCTTCTACAGTGACTTTAACACATTTTGCCCAAAATAGCAAAAGGATTTTTTGGTTTTTTCTGTTTCTTTTAATTCCCGGCCCCTTGGCGCATACTAGCACCGCGGCCTTTCGCCGCACTGTTTCACAAACCGCAAGGGAGGCAATGGATATGCGCAGTTGGATCACCGCCGCGCTTCTGCTGGCCCTGGGGCTGTCCCTGGCTGGCTGCGGCAACGACCACGCAGGGGCCGCGGCCAGCCGCTGGGACGGGGAGCAGGCCCTCCACCAGCAATCCGCCGCCCGGGGCCCCCTGGAGGACCGGACGGAGGATGGCGACGCCCTGGAACAGGCCGGGGAGGACCTGAAAGACGCCGCCAAAGACGCCGGGGACACCGCCAAGCAGGCCGCCAAGGACGCCGGCCAGGCCGTAAAGCGGGCCGCAAAAGACGCCGGCCAGGCCGCCAAGGACATGGGGGAGGATGCCAAGCGCTCCGCCGAGAGCATTGGCAAGTCCGCCCAGGACGCCCTGGAGGACGCCGCCGACGACGCCAGAACCGCGGCCGAACGGGCCGGGAAATAACCCCACAACGCCCCGTGTGCCGGAGGAAGCCTTTCCTCCGGCACACGTTGGCTTTTGGGGGGGCTTCAGCCCCCCACCAGGAAGTCCAGCACGTTCCAGCCGGTGGAGGTCTGGGCCCGGTAGAGCTCGGTGTAGCCGCAGCGGGTGCAGCTGATGGTGATGAACTTTTTGTTCTGCACGTCGAAGATCTTGGCCAGGTTCCCGCCGGTGGCCTGGAACTGGTCGGCCTGGTAGGCGGTGTTGCCGCATTTCGGGCACTGGTACTGATAGACTTGCTGATCCATGAGAGGGCCTCCCTTCGCATTTTCTCCATTGTACCCCAACGGCTTTCCCCCTGCAAGACCTTGCGCGGGGCCGGGGGGCTGTGGTATACTGAAAGGTACGAATCCTGTTGTTTTCCCCCGGGTTTCCGGCGGGGAAAGGGGGGAATTTCCCATGGAATTTATCATCATCTCCGGCCTGTCCGGGGCGGGCAAGAGTTCCGCCGCCGCCTTTTTGGAGGACCTGGGCTTCTACTGCGTGGACAACATGCCCGTGGCCCTCATCACCAACTTCGCCGGCCTGTGCATGGCCGGGGCGGGCACGGGAAAATACAGCCGGGTGGCGTTGGTCACCGACATCCGGGGGGGCCAGACCTTTGACGAGCTCTTCCAGGCCCTGGACGGGCTGAAGGAGCAGCACCTGGACTACCAGCTGCTCTTCATCGAGGCCGCCGACGAGGACATTGTCCGGCGGTACAAGGAGACCCGGCACACCCATCCCCTCACCCGCCAGGGGTACGCCCTGCCCGAGGCGGTGAAGCTGGAGCGCATGGCCCTGGAGCCCGTCCGCCGCCGGGCCAGCCACATCCTCAACTCCACGGGGCTGAACCTGTCCAAGTTCCGGGGGGAGCTGCTGCGCCTGTTCGGCATGGGCGCCCCGGAGGAGAGCATGACCGTCTCGGTGACCTCCTTCGGCTTCAAGTACGGCATCCCCATCGACGCCGACCTGGTCTTTGACGTGCGCTTCCTCCCCAACCCCTACTACATTGCCGAGCTCAAGGAGTGCACCGGCCTGGAGGAGGCGGTGCGGTCCTTCCTCTTCGGCTACCGGCAGACCACGGAGTTCATGCGGCATCTGGAGGAGCTCTTCGCCTTCCTGCTGCCCCAGTACGTGGAGGAGGGGAAGTCCTCCCTGGTGATCGCCATCGGCTGCACCGGGGGGCACCACCGGTCGGTGGCCGTGGCCCACGCCCTGGCGGAGTTCGTCCGGCAGAAGGGCTACCGGGTGGAGGAGGCCCACCGGGACATCACAAGATAATTCCGGAAACCGCGGGTTTCCGGAATTGGTAAAGATTGCAGCCGCTGCGCGCGCCCTGCGGGCACACTGGCGGCTGAGAAGTGTTTTTTGCCCGGCGCATGTCCGTGCAAAAAACGGATTTGAATTTATTCCGCCGGCTGCGGCCGGCGGAAGTCTGGGCCGCTTTGTTCTAATTACAGTCGGCGGAAGGCTGCGACGCTGGGCCGGCGTTTGGGAAAGGAGGTATCGCCATGTCCTTTGCGGGAGATGTGAAGGCGGAACTGTGCCGGGGCAAGCTGGGGGACAAGAGCGCCGCCCAGGCGGAGGCCTGCGGGGTGCTCCTCTACGGCAACCGGTTCAGCCGGGAGCTGGTGAAGGTGGTCACCGAGTCCCCTGCCTTTGCCCAGCGGCTGCCCGCCCTGTTCCGCAAGGCCTTCGGCCTGACCTTTGACGAGAAGGGGGACCCCGCCGTCCCGGGGAAGCGGATCTTCTCCATCACCGACCGGAAGAAGCTGGCCCAGCTGTGGGAGGTGTGCGCCTTTGACCCCAGCGGCCCCACCCACCACATCAACTTCGGGATGCTGGAGGATCCCCCCTGCCGGCTGGCCTTCCTCCGGGGGGCTTTCCTGGCGGGGGGCTCGGTGACCGACCCCCAGAAGGGCTACCACCTGGAGCTGGCCACCACCCACCTGCGGGTGAGCCGGGAGCTGCGGGCCCTGCTCCTGGAGATGGGCTACGCCCCCAAGGAGACCACCCGGAAGGCCAACTACGTCACCTATTTCAAGCAGAGCGAGGCCATCGAGGACTTCCTCACCGCCATCGGGGCCCCGGTGGCCGCCATGGAGCTGATGAACGCCAAGGCGGAGAAGCTCCTGCGCAACGGGGTCAACCGCCGGGTCAACTGCGAGGCCGCCAACGTGGACAAGACCGTGGACGCCGCCCTGGAGCAGCGCCGGGCCATCCAGGCCCTCCGGGAGGCCGGGCGGCTGGAGGCCCTCACCCCCAAACTCCGGGAGGCCGCCCAGCTGCGGGAGGCCCACCCGGAGCTCTCCCTGGCCCAGCTGGCCGCCCTGTGCGACCCGCCGGTGACCAAGTCCTCCCTGAGCCACCGGCTGCGGAAGCTCATCCAACTCAGCCAGGAGGGGGAGTAGCGGCCCCTGGCGGGGCCGGCCCCGGTAGGCCGTACCGTTGGGACCGGCGCAGGCTGAACCCTGCCACGTTGGGCCGGGGGCCTGGCCCCCGTGGGTACGGACCCTGCAGGCCGTGCCTCGGAAGCGGCCTCGGGGCGCAGCGCCCCGGGGGGGTGCCTGCCGGCGGCCTCCATTTCTCATGTGAGAAATGGAGGAAAGAACACCAGGG
>DXDK01000148.1 GCA_019115545.1 Candidatus Evtepia faecavium | reverse complement strand
GTCCGGGCCTGGTCGGCGATGGCCCGGGTGATGGCCTGGCGGATCCACCAGGTGGCGTAGGTGGAGAACTTGTACCCCTTGGTGTAGTCAAACTTCTCCACGGCCTTGATCAGGCCCAGGTTCCCCTCCTGGATCAGGTCCAGGAAGAGCATGCCCCGGCCCACGTACCGCTTGGCGATGGAGACCACCAGGCGGAGGTTGGCCTCGGCCAGGCTCTGCTTGGCCCGCTCCCCGGCCTTGATCTCCTTCTCCATTTCCTTCCGGGTCTCGGGGTCCGGCGGCGCCCCCTCGGCTTCCATCTCCTCCAGGGCCTTCTTGACCTCCTGGCCTTTCACCATGGTCTGGGCCAGGGCCACTTCCTGCTCGCTGGTGAGCAGGTCCACCTTGCCGATCTCCTTGAGGTACATCCGCACGGGGTCGTCGATGCCGAAGGAGTCCACCAGGGTGTTGGGGTCCACGATCTCCTCCTCGGGGATCTCCTCGATCTCCTCCATGGGGGGGATGGCATCCCCGCTGAGCTCGGGGAGATAGTCCTCCCCGGCGGTGTCGATGCCCATGTTCTCCAGCACGTCATAGATCTTGTCCATCTGGTCGGACTCCAGGTCGATCTCCTCCAGAGCCTCCATCAGTTCGCTGGAGGAGAGGCTCCCCTTCTTCCGGCCCTTTTCCAGCAGATCCCCCAGTTTCTCCGCCCCGTTGAGGCCGGCCACGATCTTCATGATCTCCACCTTGCCCGCCTGGAGCTGCTCCTCGGTGACGTGGATGAGCTTTTCCTTTTCCTTCTTATTGGTCTCCGGTGCTTTTTTTTCGCTCATGGTATCCATCTCCTATATGGTTTTCTTTTTTCGGTAGTTGTCCCGCGCGGCCATAAGCACCGCATCGTCGTTCTCGTCGCTGTCCCGTTTCCGCGCCTCGTCCTCGATGACGGCCCGGCAGTCGGCCAGGGCGGCGGCGCCGTTTTCCAGGGAGGCCGGGCGGCCCAGAAGGTCCGCCAGAAGGGCGATCTCCGCCCCTTCCAGCTCCCCCTCCAGGGCCCCCAGCTGCAGGGTCCGCCCCTGGGCCAGGTGGGCCAGAAGGGCCCCATAGATCTTGCCCAGCACGGGAGAGGAAAATTGCTCCGGGGTGAGGCCCGCCACCCCTTTTTCCAGGGAGCTGTCCAGCATCAGCAGGCGCAGGACCCCCTCCTCGGCCCGGGCAGAGCGGGGGTTTTCATACCGCAGCTGCCGGTTTTTGGGCTGGACCTGGTTCACCGGGGTGAGGGTGCGCCGGGCCTGCTTCCGCTTGGCCTGCCACAGCCGCTGGCCGCGGCAGCGCTTGATCTCCTGGAGGATGGCCTGCTTCCCCACGCCGGAGGTCTGGGCCAGCTGGCCGGCGTAGACCTCCCGCTCCACGGGGCTGTCCAGCTGGGAGAGCAGCTCCGCCCCGGCCCGGGCAAACTCCGTGCGCTGCATGGGCTCCTCCAGGTTGTACTGCTCCTGGAGCTGCCGCAGGTTATAGTCCACATAGTTCTGGGACTGGTCCAGCAGCCGGGCAAAGGCCTCCCGGCCATAGGTTTTGATGTACTCGTCAGGGTCCTTGGCCCCGGTGACCCGGAGGACCCGCACCTTCAGCCCCGTCCTCTCCAGCATGGGGATGGCCCGGTCGGCCGCCCGGATCCCCGCCGTGTCCCCGTCGTAGCAGAGGATGACCTCCTTGGCAAACCGGGACAGGAGCTTGGCGTGGTCCCCGGTGAGGGAGGTGCCCAGGCTGGCCACGGCGCAGTCAAACCCCGCCTGGTGGAGGGAGATGGTGTCCATATATCCCTCGGTGAGGATCAGGTGGCCCTGCTTGGTGTTCTTAGCCAGGTTCAGGGCGAAGAGGTTGCGGCTCTTGTTGAACACCGGGCTGTCCGGGGAGTTGAGGTACTTGGGGGTGCCGTCCCCCAGCACCCGGCCGCCAAAGCCGATGACATCCCCCCGCAGGTCGATGATGGGGAACATCACCCGGTTCCGGAAGCGGTCGTAAAAGCCCCCCTTCTTGTTGCTCACCACCAGGCCGACCGCCAGCAGGTCCCCTTTGGAGAAGCCCTTCTGGGTCATGGCCAGCAGGAGGCTGTCCCAGCTGTCGGGGGCAAAGCCCAGGCCGAAGCGGGTCATCACCCCCCGGGTGAGCCCCCGTTTCTGGAGGTAGGCCAGCCCCTCCGCCCCCTGGGGGCTGTGGAGCTGGCTGTGGAAGAAGCGGGCGGCCTCCTTGTTCAGCTCCAGCAGGCGGCCGCGCTTGCGGCGGCTGCCCTCGTCCAGGTTCTCCTCGGGGACCTCCATCCCCGCCCGCTTGGCCAGCAGGCGGACGGCGTCCGGGAAGGGCAGGTTCTCCACGTCCATGATGAAGGAGATCACCCCGCCCCCCTTGCCGCAGCCGAAGCAGTGGTAGAGCTGCCGGTCGGGCAGCACGTGGAAGGAGGGGGTCTTTTCCCCGTGGAAGGGGCACAGGCCCCAGTAGCTGCCCCCCTTGGGGGTGAGGGTCACGTAGTCGGAGACCACGTCCACAATGTCACAGCGGGCCACAAGTTCGTCTCGAAAGCCGGCTGGAATGGCCACGGATATCCCCTCCTTTCCCTGGGCGCTGGCTCACTTCACCGCCCAGGCCAGGGGGATGAAGGCCTCGTTGTATTTGGCCACGGCGTAGTGGTCGGTCATGCCGGCGATGTAGTCGCACACCGCCCGGTCGGTCCCCTCCCGGAGGCGGATGTCCTGGTAGTCCGGGGGGAGCTTGTCCGGGTCTTTTTGGTAGTACTCAAACAGCCGGGCGATCATGTCCTGGGCCTTGGACTCCTCCCCCTTGGCCACGGGGTTGCGGTAGACGGCGTCGAACATGAAATTGCGCAGCTTGGTCATGGCCTGGCCGCAGGCGGGGGACTGGCGGATGCCGTCCCGCCCCTGGCTGGCCTGGATCACGTCCCCGGTGAGGGTGTTGATCCGGTCCCCGTGGGTGAAGCCCAGCACCTGGGACACGTCCAGGGGAAGGTCCAGGGGGTAGATGATGCCCCCCCGCATGGCGTCGTCGATATCGTGGTTGATGTAGGCGATCTTGTCCGCCAGGCGGACGATCTGGCCCTCTAAGGTCTCCGCCTGGTCCGGCCCGGTGTGGCAGAGGATGCCCCGGCGGACCTCATAGCAGAGGTTGAGGCCCTCCCCCTCCCGCTCCAGCCGGTCCACCACCCGCAGGGACTGCTGGTTGTGGCGGAAGCCGCCGGGGAGGATCTCGTTGAGCACCCGCTCCCCGGCGTGGCCGAAGGGGGTGTGGCCCAGGTCGTGGCCCAGGGCGATGGCCTCGGTGAGGTCCTCGTTGAGCCGCAGGCCCCGGGCGATGGTCCGGGCAATGCGGGCCACCTCCAGGGTGTGGGTCATCCGGGTGCGGTAGTGGTCCCCCTCCGGCTGGAGGAAGACCTGGGTCTTGTGCATCAGCCGCCGGAAGGCCTTGGAGTGGACGATGCGGTCCACGTCCCGCTGGTAGCAGGTGCGGATGGCGCAGGGCTCCAGGGGCCGCAGGCGGCCCTTGGACGCCACCGCCAGGGCGGCGTAGGGGGAGAGGTTGTCCACCTCCCACTGTTCCGTGACTTCCCGGAGGGTCATGGGTGTTTCCTCCCTTCGGCAGATTGCGGTGAAAAAGGTTCTACGTCTCTATTATACGAAAGAAAGGCTGGATTTCCTGCCATTTGCATAAACTTTTTGTGAATTTCCCGCCTTTTTGCCCCCTTCAGGGGAGGGGGGCGGGCTGGAAGGTCTCCCCCAGGTGCTCCGCGGCCACCTTTCCCCCGGTGAGCTCGGTGATCCGGGCGGCATAGGCCGGCCACTGCTCCACCGGCAGCAGGGCGGGGATGCGCACCTGGGCGCCGTACTCGATCTCCCCCAGGATCCCCTGGGCGGCGGCCACCTCCCCCTTCACCCGTTCCAGGAAGGGATAGGGGCACTCCACCGCCGTGCGCGCCCACTGGCGGACCACGGCGATGCCGGCGGCGGCCAGGGCGTCCTTGGCCGAGCGGGTGTAGGCCCGGAGGAGCCCCCCGGTGCCCAGGAGCACCCCGCCGAAATACCGGGTGACCACGCAGCAGACGTTCTCCACCCCTTCCCGGCGAAAGACCTCCAGCATGGGCTGGCCCGCGGTGCCCTGGGGCTCCCCGTCGTCGGAGTAGCGGGTGACGTTCCCCTCCCGGAGGAGGTAGCACCAGCAGTTGTGCCGGGCGTCGTGGTGGCGGGCCTTGGTCTGGGCGATCTTCTCCCGGGCCTCCTCCTCGCTCTCCACCCGCCACACCCGGCCGATGAAGCGGGAGCGCTTTTCGGTGAACTCGGTCTCGCTGTCCCCGGCGGGGACGTAGTACTCTGCCATGTCGTCAGTCCTCCCAGAATTCCTTGGGGGGCTGCCAGCCCCCGGTGACATAGGCCTTCACCTGGCCGATGGTCTTTTCCGAGCACAGGGCCTCCACCTGGATGGTCTCCCCGTACTCCACCGTCTCCACCTTGGCCTGGCGATAGAGCATGTCCAGCAGCCCCCCCTTGTCATAGGGCAGGGAGAGGGTCACCCGGTGGACCCCGGTGTCCAGCCGGCGGCGGATCTTCTCCAGCAGCTCCGGCAGGCCCTCCCCGGTCTTGGCGGAGATGGACACGATGTCCTCCCCGTGGGGGCGGATCTCCCCCACGTAGACATCGGACTTGTTAAAGACCTCCAACCGGGGGGTGGCCTGGGCCCCCAGCTGGGTGATGAGGCCCTCCACCACCGCCGCCTGCTCCCGCCACTCCGGGTTGGAGGCGTCGATGACGTGGAGGATCAGATCGGCGTAGGCCAGCTCCTCCAGGGTAGCCTTGAAGGCCTCCACCAGGTGGTGGGGGAGCTTGCGGATGAAGCCCACCGTGTCAGAGATGAGCACCGTGCAGGTGTCCGACAGCTCCAGGGTGCGGGTGGTGGTGTCCAGGGTGTCAAACAGCCGGTTCCGGGCGGGGATGCCCGCGTCGGTCAGCGCGTTCAAGAGGGTGGACTTGCCCGCGTTGGTGTAGCCCACGATGGCCACCACGGGGACCTCGTTCTTCTCCCGGCGGTCCCGCTGGACGGCCCGCACCCGGCGGACCTCCTCCAGGTCCTGGGTGAGCTTGGCGATTTTCCGGCGGATGTGGCGGCGGTCGGTCTCCAGCTGGGTCTCGCCGGGGCCCCGGGTGCCGATGGGGGACTTGCCCCCGGAGGCCGTCTGGCGGACCAGGTGGCCCCACATGCCGGTGAGCCGGGGCAGAAGGTACTGGTACTGGGCCAGCTCCACCTGGAGGCGGCCCTCCTTGGTGCGGGCCCGCTGGGCAAAGATGTCCAGGATGAGCCCCGCCCGGTCGATGACCTGGACCCCCATCTCCTCGGTGAGCACCCGCTGCTGGGAGGGGGAGAGCTCGTTGTCAAAGACCACCAGGTCGGCCTGCTGGGCCTGGACCAGCTGGGCCACCTCCTCCACTTTGCCCTCCCCGATGAAGGTGCGGGCCTCCGGGGCGTCCCGGTTTTGCAGGAGCATCCCCACGCATTCTCCCCCGGCGGTCTCCACCAGGGCGGCCAGCTCCTCCAGGGAGGTCTCGCTGGCGTTATCCTCCCGGGGCAGGCTGTGGGCGCTCAGGCCCACCAGCACCGCCCGGTTCCGTGTATCGTTGGTCTGTTCGGTCAAGAAATGGCCTCCTTTGTCGGTCAGTGGTCAGACCCGGCGGAGGACCTGGGTGATCTCCCCCAGGTACATCCGGTGATAGTCCCGGGCCGCGTAGTGCTGCGTCTTGGTCTCCTCGTCCATGTGGGCGGGGTCCAGGTCGTTCCAGTAGCGCTTCCGGCACACCAGCACCAGGTCGGCCTCCTGGATATAGGGGGCCTCCCCGGCCCCGGCCACGTGGAAGCCGCAGGCGGCGAACTTGTCCTCCTCCCGGCCGCTCACCGCGCCGCAGTGGGCCAGGGCCTTTCGCCACTGGGGGGCGAAGAAGGAGAGGGTGAACCAATCGCTTCCCTCCAGAAATTCAAACGTGTACCGCTGGGGGCGGATGTAGATGGTGGCCATGGGCTTGCCCCACAGCACCCCTAGCCCGCCCCAGCTGGCGGTCATGGTGTTGCAGTGGTCCGGGGTGCCGGCGGTGACCAGCATCCACCGCTCCCCGATGAGGGAGAAGACGTTCTCGGTGAGGTCCTTGGGGTCGATGTTCTGAAACATGGCGGTGCCTCCTTTTCTGGGGATGGTCCCCCTCCAGTGTATGCCGCAGGGTGAGGAACGGAAAAACCCGTGCCGGGAAGGGCACGGGTTCAAAGGCAGAATCGTTTAGTTTTCCAGGCCAAACTTCTTGTTGAAGCGGCTGACGCGTCCGCCGGTATCCACCATCTTCTGCTTTCCGGTGAAGAAGGGGTGACACTTGGAGCAAACTTCGACTCGGATGTCCTTCTTGGTGGATCTTGTCTCGATCACGTTGCCGCAGGCACACCGGATGGTGGTCCGCTCGTAGGTGGGATGGATGCCTTCCTTCATACGTGTTCACCTCTTTCTGTTGTTAAAAAATAGGCGCTCTGCAAGCGCATGGTATATGATAGCACAGTCTCCCCGGAAATGCAAGCCTTTTTTCCGGGGAAACCGCAATTTTTTTCGGGGCTTTCAGGGCATTTCCAGCCCCCGTCCCAGGTGGAGGAACCACAGCACCCGCCGGGTCACCGGCCGGCCGGTGACCTCCTCCAGGGCATAGGCGTAGGCCGCCATCTGCCCCCGGTAGCGCTGGCCGCGCGCCTCCAGCCTCTGGGGGGAGATCCGGTCGGTCTTGAAGTCCACCAGGGTGATCCCCTCCTCCGTGGCAAACCAGCAGTCCACTACCCCCTGGAGGAGGACCTCCTCCCCCGCCGGGGCGTCGGGGAGGAACCGCTCCGCCGGGGCCAGCACGGAGAAGGGGTACTCCCGGTGGAGCTCCGCCGCCCCCCGGACCGCCTCCCCCAGGCTGCTGGCAAAGAAGGCCGCCACCTCCCCCGGGTCCACCGCCGCGGCCTGTTCCGGGGTGAGGAAGGCCTGCTGGGTGAGCCGGGCCAGCTCCTGGGCCACGGCGGCGGGGGTGGCCGCCCGGTCCAGGCGGATGGTCTGCATCACCTGGTGGACCGCCGTGCCCCGCTGGGCAGCGGTGAGGCCCAGGGCCGCCTGGGCAAACTGGGGCCGCTGGAAGGCGGGGGATTCCTCCTCCCGGACCAGCAGGGCCCCGGGCTCCTCCTCCAGGGCCGCCGCCTGGGTGGCGGTGACCTTGGCGGGGGCGGCGCAGGCGGCGGCATGGGGATACCGCCACCGCAGCCGGCCCAGCAGTTCCTCCCGGGGGAGGCCCTCCCCTGCCGGGGCGGCAGCCGGGGCCTGGCGCCGGGGGACCTCCTGGGACACCGCCCCCTGGTGGTAGAAGATCTTCCACGCCGGCCCCCAGGGGGCCTGGGGCAGGGGGAGGTCCTCCCGCTGGATGGCCCGCCGCAGAGCAGCCCCCTCCGGCCGGGCCAGGGCGGTGAGCAGGACCCACTGCCCCGCCGAGGCGCACCCCGCCAGCACCTGGGGGTCGGCGGGCCAGGCCAGGCTCTCCGCCAGGTTCCGCAGGTCCGAGGCCCCCCGGGACAGGCTGTGGGTGAGGATGAGCTTCTCCTTGGCCCGGGTCATGGCCACGTAGAGCAGGCGCATCTCCTCGGCCAGCAATTCCTTTTTCAGGGCCAGGGCCACCCCTGCCCGGGCCAGGGTGGGGAACTCCACCATGGTCTCCCGATCCAGCCCCTTGGGCCCCAGGCCCAGCTTGGGGTGGAAGAGGACGGGTTTCTGCAAATCGGAGAGGTTCCACCGCCGCCCCAGGCCGCAGAGAAAGACCACCGGGTACTCCAGCCCCTTGGAGCGGTGGATGGACAGGATCTGCACCCCGCCCCCCTCCTTGGGGGGCGCCGGGGGGGTGGAGAGGCCCCCGCTGGCCCGCACCCGGTCCAGGTGGAGGAGGAAGCCAAACAGCCCCTTGTGCCCCGCCCCCTCAAACCGCTGGGCCAGCTGGGCCAGGGCCAGCAGGTTCTCCCGCCGCCGCTCTCCCCCGGGCATGGCGGAGAACACCGGGAGCATATCCGTGCGCCGGTAGAGGTCCCACAGCAGCTGGTGGCAGCTCTGCTCCCCCCCTCGGAAGCGGAGGTCCTCCAGCTGGGTCAAAAAGGCCTGGCAGTCCACCCAGCCCGCCGCCCCGGCGGCCTGGAGGGCGGTGTAGAAGTCCCCCTGGGCCAGGGCGCGGATCTCTGCCAGGCGGTCCCCGGTCATCCCCACCAGGGGAGAGCGGAGGACGGCCACCAGGGGGATGTCCTGGTGGGGGTTGTCGATGATCTGCAGCCAGGCCAGGGCCACGGAGATCTCCGTGGTGTCAAAGAGGTCGCCCCCCTCCTGGGTGGACCAGTCCACCCCCTCCTCCTCCAGGGCCAGGGTGTAATAGGCCCGCACCGGCCCCGGGGAGCGCAGAAGGATGGCCACGTCCTCCGGCTGGAGGGGCCGGGTGCCCCCCTGGCCGTCGGAGACAGGGAACCCCGCCTGGAGCAGGCCGGCGATCTCCCGGGCCACAAACCGGGCTTCCAGATAGGCCCGGTTCTGCCTGTCCTGGGTGAGGGCGGGGTCCTCGGAGAAGTCCAGCACATGGTACTCCATCTCGTACCCCTCCCCCGGGGGGAAGGTCCCGCCGGGGTGGAGGGCCTCCTCCTGGGTGTAGGCCATCTCCCCCAGCTGGGGGGACATGATGGTCCGGAAGAGGTCGTTGGCGGCCTCCAGCACCTGGGGGCGGGAGCGGAAGTTTTTGGACAGGGTGATCTTCCGCGCCTCCCCCTCCCCTGCCTGGGTGTACGGGGCAAAGGTGCGGTACTTCTCCAGGAAAATGGTGGGGTCTGCCAGGCGGAAGCGGTAGATGGACTGCTTCACGTCCCCCACCAGGAAGAGGTTTTTCCCCTCCTGGGACAGGGCCCGGAAGATGGCGTTCTGGACCTGGTTGGTGTCCTGGTACTCGTCCACCATGATCTCGGCATACTGCCCTCCCCACTGCCGGGCCAGGTCGGTGGGGCTGCCGTCCTCCCCCACCAGGAGGCGGACGGCGCCGTGCTCCAAATCGGAGAAGTCCAGCAGGTTCCGTTTCTTCTTTTCCGCGGCGTAGCTTTGGGCGAAATCCTCCACCAGGTCGATGAGGCCCATCATGGCGGGGTAGACCAGGGCCATGTCCTCCAGCAGGGCGGCGCTGGGGTTCTGGAAGGGGGCCAGCAGGCCCTCCACCGCCTTTTTGCACCCGTCCCGGAGGGCCTTGATCTGTTCCTGGGCCCCGGGGTCCTCCACCCCCCGGGCCCCTTTCAGCCGGGGGAAGGGGATGTCCACCCCGGCGGCCTGGTCCCAGCCCTGGGCGGCGGCGTCCTGGAAGGCCGCCAGCCCCATCCGGGTGGCCTGGAGGCTCTCCCCATAGGCCTTTTCCAGGGCCGGGTCCCCCTCTGCCAGGGCCAGGGCCCGGGCCATCTGGTCCCCCCAGTAGGCGGCGCTCTGCCGGGCCTCCTCCAGGAGGAGGGCCCCCCAGGGGGTCTGGCCGGCGTCGATGAGGCCGGAGACGTCCAGAATCTTCCGCTGCTCCTCCAGCCAGGCCATGGGGGCGGCGTCGCTCTGGATCTTCTCGTACACGTCCAGGGTGATGTCCACCAGGCGGCTGTCGTCCCGCCCGGCGGAGAGGATGTCCAGCAGCCGGGCAAAGTTCCCCTGGGGGGCGATGTCCTCGTACCGCCCCTCCAGCACCTGGTCCAGGGCCCGGGCCATAAGGACCTGGGCCTCCTCGTCCTCGCACAGGCCAAAGTCGGCGGGGATGTCCAGCAGGTGGCCCCACTGGCGGAGGAGGACGGCGCAGAAGGCGTGGATGGTGGAGATCTGGGTCTCATAGAGCTTCCCCCGCTGCCGCCGGAGGTGGGCGTCCTCCGGCTGCTGGGCCAGGGCCTGGGCCAGCTCCCCGGCGATGCGCCCCCGGAGCTCCTCGGCCGCCGCCCGGGTGAAGGTGATGATGAGGAACTCGTCCACGTTCTTCCCCTCGGTGACCACCCGGTCCAGCAGGCGCTCCACCAGCACCCGGGTCTTGCCGGAGCCGGCGGCGGCGGAGACCAGCAGGCCGCCGCCCCGGTTTTTCACCACCGCTTCCTGTTCAGGGGTTCTCTGCACGGCCATGGTCCTCTCCTCCTTCCTCTTCCTGGGCCAGCCAGTCCCAGAAGGCCCGGTTGCGCAGGGAGGGGACCCAATGGCGGCGGTCCCGCCCCTCCTCAAACTGGCAGGCCTGGGCGTATTCGCAGTATTGGCAGGCGTTCCGGGCCGGCCCCCGCCAGAAGGGGTCGGCGTCGATGTTGCCCCCGGCGATCTCCCGGCAGATCTGGTCCAGGGTGTGTTGGATGTGCTTCTTCAGCCGGCCCAGCTTCTGGGCGGTCACCAGGGCGTCCCCGGAGATCTTTCCCGTCCGGGCGCTCACCCGCAGGGGGAGGAAGCGCAGCTCCCCCTCCCCGCGCTCCATGGCCTGGATGACCGCCTCGTCGTCCAGGATGAGGCCCCGGCGCACCAGTTCCTTGTCCAGCAGGCGGCGGCGGGCGGTCTCGTCCATGGAGCGGCTGCCGGAGACCATGGCGTCCCGGGCGGGGAGATAGAGCACCCCCGCCGGCACCGGCTGGGTGCCGAAGAGGGGCTCCCCCGCCTCCTCCAGGGTGAAGAGATAGAGGAGCATCTGCAGCCCCAGGCCATTCCACACCTCGGTGAGGTCGAAGGACTTCCGGCCGGTTTTGTAGTCCACCACCCGGAGGTAGAGGCGGCCGTCCTGCACCCAGCCGTCCACCCGGTCCACAAAGCCGGAGATCCGCAGGGTGACCCCCCCTTGGGTGACCTCCACCGGGGGGAGCTCCTGGCCGGTGCCGAAGCCCAGCTCGAAGCAGATGGGCTGAAAGTCCGAGGCCCGCAGCTCCTCCACCACGTTCTCCACCACCGCCTGGACGCTGCGCTCCAACCGGCGGAAGAGGTAGCGGAAGCGAGGGGTCTGGTGCTCCAGCCCCCCCAGCTCCAGGCGGATGTACTCCTCCACCGCCTGGGTGGTGAGGGCCTGGACGGTCTCCTCCTCTGCCTGGTGGGCGCCCCCCTGGTCCCGCAGGGCCCGGAGGACCCGCTCCAGGACAAAGTGGACGAAGGTGCCGTAGGCCGGGGCGTCAAACCCCGCCGGGCGGCGCTCCTTGGCCCCCAGGCCGTAGCGGAGGAAGTAGGCAAAATGGCAGGACTTGTACCGGTCCATCCGGGAGGCGGACATGGCCACCTTCTCCCCGTACAGGGCCCGCACCGCCTGGGGGGAGAGTTTCCCCCGGGTCCACGCCGCCGCCTGGTCCAGGCGGTGGAAGAGGGCGGCGCAGTCTTCCTCCCCCGCCAGGGCCTCCCGGGCCGCGGGGTCGGCCGCCGCCATGGCCCGGAGCTGGTCCGGGGCGGGGGCGGGGCGGCCCTGCCCCCCGCTCTGGGGGAAGAGGGCCGTCAGGGCCTCCACCAGAAAGGCCGGGCGCTTCTCGCCGCCCCCCTCCCCCTGGGCCGGCCAGGAGACGTAGAGCCTCTCTGTGGGCTGGGTGCACACGGTGTAGACGATGGTGTCCTCCCGGGAGAGCTTCTCCTCCAGCCGGGGGGAGAGGGTGAGGCCGTAGTCCTCCAGCAGTTCCCGGTCCCGGTCGGTGAGCAGCCCCGCCCCCGGGGCCACCTGGGGGATGGCCCCGTCCTCCGCCCCCAGGAGGAAGAGGACCTTCCAGGCCCGCCCCCCCAGCCGGGGGGCGTCCCCCGCCGACACCCGGTCCAGGGAGGCGGGAATGGTCCCCACCGTGTACCGGGAGAGCAGCAGCCGGAGCAGCCGGGCAAACTCCCCCAAGGGGGCCTGGCGCTCCCCCACCATGGCCACGCACTGCTCCAGGGCCCCGCAGAAGATGTCCCAGAGCTGGCTGTATTCCCGGGCCAGCTCCGGCTCCCCCTGGTCCAGGAAGGCCTGGCTGCGGGCCTGGAGGGCCTGGGGGGCCTGGATGACCTCCAGGAATTCGTACAGGGCCAGCACCTGCTGGCCGATGGTCTCCCCGGCGGCCCGGCGGAGGGCCTCCAGGGGGGCCATCACCTGGATGCGCAGGGCGTTGAGCTCCTCCAGCGCCGCCTGGTCCTCCGGGGTGAAGCGCTGGTGGTACCCCCCGGGGTGGAGGGTCCACTCCCGGGTCCACCGGCTGCCGTAGATGTCCCAGGTGAGGACGTAGTTCTCCAGCCGGTCACAGTCGGCCAGGGAGAGCCCCGCCAGGCCGGTTTTGAGATAGCGGAACATGTCCTCATAGGCATAACCCCCCGTCACCGCCTCCAGGGCGGCGGTGATGAGGGTGAAAATGGGTTTTTGCAGAATGTCCGTCCGCTGGGCCTGGAAGAGGGGCACGCCGTACTGGCGAAAGGCCTCCTCCAGCCCCTCCCAGTAGGGCTCCAGGGAGCGGGCGGCCACGGCGATGTCCCGGTAGCGGTACCGCCCGCTGCGGACCAGGGCCTGGATCTCCCCGGCGGCCCAGGCAGCCTCCTCCCGGGGGGAGGGCAGCCGGGCCACGGTGACGCTGCCGTCCCAGGGCCCTGGATAGGGGGCGGGAGCCGGGTGGAAGAGGTGGGCCTCCAGCCAGGCCAGGGGCTGGGTGCGCCCCTGGGCGGCCCCGGGGAGGGCCTCCTCCCCGACGGGGCAGCCCACCCGGGCGGCCAGGCGCTTCAGCTGGGCCACGGTCCGCCGGGCAGGGGCAAAGACCGCCCCCTCCCCCTCCCCGCAGGTGAGGGCCAGGGTGACGGTGTGGGCCTGGCGGAGGATCTCCTCCAGCACCAGGCTCTGCTGGGGGGTGAAGTCGGTGAAGCCGTCCAGGTACACGTCCTTCCCCCGGAAGAAGGGGCAGGACCGCAGGGCCTCCGCCAGGCGGGTGAGCCGGTCCCGGGGGTCCAGGGGGCCCCGGGCGGTCATGGCCTCGTAGGCCCCGAAGATCAGCCCCAGGTCCCGGAGCTTTTCCCCGTCCAGGCCCTCGGTCTCCTCCCCGATGCGGGCCAGCTGTTCCCCGGTGACGCAGCAGCTCTTCAGCTCGTCCAGGGTGGTGAGGAGGCTGTCCAGGAACTCCGGCCGGCGGGAGGGCATGGCATACACCGTGAGGCGCCCCTGGACCCCCTGGAGGGCGGCGTACATGGCCAGCAGGCGGCCCCCCTCGTCCAGCACCGGCCGGGCCCCGCCCCCTGCCTGGGAGAGGACCCGGCTCTCCAGCCGGGTGAAGGAGAGGACCTCCCCATAGGCCCCCGCCCGGTTGCCGTTTTCCCGGCAGAAGCGCCGCTCGGTTTCAAAGGAGGCCTGCTCGGGGACCAGGAGGATCTGGGGGCGGGCGGCCCCCTCCGCCGCCATCCGGCGGAAAACCGCCCGGCTCTTGCCGCTGCCCGCCCGTCCGGTGAGAATGTTCAGCATGGCCGCGCCCTCCTCTCAAAACCGGCTGAGCAGGCCGGACAGGCCCTCTTCCCGGTAGATCTCCTGGTAATAGGCCAGCTCCTCCTGGATCAGGTTGTCGATGGCCCCCATGCCCAGCAGCTCCACCGGGGCCTGGTCGTCGGTGAGGATGTGCGCCCCCCCGATGTAGGGGGCGAGGTTCTGGGCCACCCGGTCCATCTGGGCGGCCAGGTCCGCCTGGGCCAGGCCCGTCCGGTTCTCCGCCAGCCACTGGAGGGGATCCCCGTCCACCGCGGCGAAGAGCTCCCGGTTGGTGGTGCCGGGGACGTCCACGGTGCACACATAGGGGAAGACGCTGGCGATGGTGTCGCACAGGGACTGGTTGATGCTCCCCTCCCCGTCGGAGTGCATGTTCAGGTTCACCACCATCACCCCGCCGGGGTTCAGGTGCTCCCGCACCAGGGTGAAGAACTCCGTAGAGGACATCTGGAAGGGGATGGTGATGTCCTGGTAGGCGTCCACCTGGATCACGTCGTAGGTGGTGTCCACCGTCTGGATGTAGGCCCGGCCGTCATAGGTGGTGACCTTCACCTCCGGGGACATGTCGAAGTATTCGTAGGCCAGGTCGGTGATCTTGTCGTCGATCTCCACCCCCTCCACCTGGACCCCGGGGAAGTAGGCGGCGCACTGGTGGGCGAAGGTCCCCGTGCCGTTGCCCAGCACCAGGACGGAGCCCTCCCCCCGGCCGGCCAGCCCCGCCATCACCGGGGCGGCCAGGGCATAGTCATAGTACATCCCCGTGAGCCCCTCCTCCTTCATCCGCACCGACTGGACCCCGAAGAGGACGTTGGTGGAGAGGATGGTGCGGTCCTCGGTCTCCTTCACCTGGAGGTAGTTGTACACCGACTCCCCCTCGTAGGTGAGCTCGTCCTCCCAGAAGGCGAAGGAGCCGTTGTGGCCGAACACGGCGCACAGGACGAAGAGGACGGCGGCCGTCAGGCAGGTCTTCCAGCGCACTTTCGAGGACAGGAAGTAGATCAGCCCAATGGCCAGCAGGATCCCGGAGAAGAGCAGGAAGGTCACCGCCGTGCCCACGGCGGGGATGGTGACGAAGGTGGGCAGGAAGGTGCCCAGAATGCTGCCCACGGTGTTGCAGGCCCCCAGGGTGCCCACGGTCTTGCCGTTGTCCTCCAGGCTGTCCACGGTGTATTTCACCAACGAGGGGGTGACGGTGCCCAGGAGGAAGCAGGGAAAGACGAAGATCACCATGCAGGCGCAGAAGGCGGCGATCACCAGGAAGTTGGTGTTCACCGTGAGCACCAGGGCCCCGGAGATGCCCAGGATGACGTATTTCCCCAGCACGGGGATGGCGGCGATCCACACCGCCGCGATGAGCAGGCGGCGGTAGAGCCGGTCGGTGTCCGGGTTCCTGTCCGCCGTCCGGCCGCCCCAGAGGTTGCCCAGGGCCAGGGCGATCATGATGGTGCCGATGATGATGGTCCACACGATCTGGGAGGAGCTGAAATAGGGCGCCAGCAGCCGGCTGGCCCCCAACTCCACCGCCATCACGGAAACCCCGGAAAAGAACTCTGTGAGGTAGAGGTAGAATTTGTTCTTGAGAATGGGACGATGGTTCATGGTCTTCGGTTCCTTCCCTTTTCTTACAGTTCTTACAAAAACCGGTACAGCGAAAGGCTGTACCGGTTGTGGCTGGCGGGAGGAGGGACAGGGGCCCTCATACCTTGTTGTCGCTGCCCAGGACGTGGAGGATCTTGTCTTTCACCAGGTCCTTCACGTACTGGCGGCCCACCTTCAGGTAGCCCCGGGGGTCGAAGCCGGCGGGGTCGGCGATGAGCTGCTGGCGCACCCCCGCGGTCATGGCCAGGCGAAGGTCGGAGTCGATGTTGATCTTGCACACGGCCATCTTGGCAGCCTGGCGGAGCTGGTCCTCGGGCACGCCGATGGCGTCCTTCAGCTGGCCGCCGTTGGCGTTGATGAGCTCCACGTACTTGGGGATGACGGAGGAGGCCCCGTGGAGGACGATGGGGAAGCCGGGCAGCCGGCGGGAGACCTCCTCCAGGATGTCAAAGCGCAGCTGGGGCTTGGTGCCGGGCTTGAACTTGTAAGCCCCGTGGCTGGTCCCGATGGCGATGGCCAGACTGTCCACCCCCGTGGCCTGGACGAACTCCTGCACCTGGTCGGGGTCGGTGTAGGAGGAGTCGGCGGCGGAGACGTTCACGTCGTCCTCGATGCCGGCCAGGCGGCCCAGCTCCCCTTCCACCACCACGCCGTGGGCGTGGGCGTACTCCACCACCTGGCGGGTGAGGGCGATATTGTCCTCAAAGGAATGCTTGGACCCGTCGATCATCACGGAGGTGAAGCCCCCGTCGATGCAGGACTTGCAGATTTCAAAATCCTCCCCGTGGTCCAGGTGGAGGGCCATGGGCAGGCCGGTGTCCTCGATGGCGGCCTCCACCAGCTTGCGGAGGTAGACGGGCTTGGCATACTTCCGGGCCCCGGCGGACACCTGGAGGATCAGGGGGGAGTTGACCTCCCGGGCGGCCTCGGTGATGCCCTGGATGATCTCCATATTGTTGACGTTAAAGGCGCCGATGGCATATCCCCCGGCATAGGCCTTCTGGAACATTTCTGTGGTTGTCACTAACGGCATGGATACCGCTCCTTTCCGAACATTGGGTGAAATTATTCTACCAACATTCCTTCCCAATTGCAAGAGGGAGCGGGATATGTTATGATGTTCCTGCAATCCTGCGCGACATCCAACCCAACCACAACAAGGGAGGTTTTTTCTATGGAACAACTGAAAGGCGCCTGCATCATCGGCCAGTCCGGCGGGCCCACCTCGGTCATCAACGCCAGCGCCCAGGGGGTCATCCAGACCGCCCTGGCTTCCCCCCAGATCACCCGGGTCCTGGGGGCGGCCCACGGCATCAAGGGGGTGCTGGCAGACCAGCTCTACGACATGGGCCAGGAGGACCCCGCCCAGCTGGACCTGCTCCAGTACACCCCCTCCTCCGCCCTGGGCTCCTGCCGGTATAAGCTGGCCGACCCGGACCAGGACGACAGCGACTACCGCCGCATCCTGGAGATTTTCCAGAAGTACGACGTGCGGTACTTCTTCTACAACGGCGGCAACGACTCCATGGACACCTGCAACAAGATCAGCAAGTATATGCAGAAGGTGGGCTACCTCTGCAACATCATCGGCGTGCCCAAGACCATCGACAACGACCTGGCCGGCACCGACCACTGCCCCGGCTATGGCAGCGCCGCCAAGTACATCGCCACCTCCTGCATGGAGCTCTACCAGGACGCCCGGGTGTATGACACCGGCACCGTGGTGGTGGTGGAGATCATGGGCCGCCACGCCGGGTGGCTGGCGGGGGCTGCGGGCCTGGCCAGCTGGGCCGGCTCCGGGCCGGACCTGGTGTATCTCCCCGAAGTGGACTTTGACATGGACCAGTTCCTGGCTGACGTGAAGAAGGTCTACGAGGAGACCGGCAACTGCCTGGTGGCGGTCTCCGAGGGCATCCACTACGCCGACGGCACCTTCGTCTCCGAGGCCAAGACCTCCGCCACCGACGGCTTCGGCCACGCCCAGCTGGGGGGCCTGGCCGCTCTGCTGGCCGACCGGGTGAAGCAGGCCCTGGGGGTGAAGGTCCGGGGCATTGAGCTCTCCCTCCTCCAGCGGTGCGGGGCCCACCTGGCCTCCCAGACCGACATCAGCGAGGCCTACGCCGCCGGCAAGGCCGCCGTGGAGGCCGCCGTGGCCGGCCAGACCGACCAGATGGTGGCCCTGGACTGCACCCGGGACGACACCGGCTACCGCTGCCGCACCAAGCTGGTCCCGCTGACCCAGGCCGCCAACGCCGAGCGCAAGGTCCCCCGGGCGTGGATCAACGAGGCCGGCAACGGCGTGCTGCCCCCCTTCGTCCGCTATGCCCTCCCCCTGATCCAGGGGGAGCCGGAGCGCCCCCTGGAGGGGAGCCTGCCCAAGTTCGCCAAGCTGAAGAAAGTGCTCACCACCGATCAGAAGTGAGCCACACTGGCCAAAGAGGAAGCGCCGCTGTTTTCCGGATTGGAAAACAGCGGCGCTTTTTGTGTTATCCCACCCGCAGGGGAGGATCTTTCCCAGGGCAGGCTGCAGACTAGTCAAAGACGATGTTTGGCATGTTCGAGAGATAGTCCTCCTGTACTGCCGGTACATAGTAGGCGCCATAGGTTATCAGGCCATCCCCCACCTGTTCTTCCGGCAGGGCAACATAGAATCGGTAGTAGGGCAGGAAGACCTCCTCCGTTCTGCTGTTGCGATAGACCAGTTCCACCTTGTCCACCCCTTCCACATCGGTGATCTCATAGGGGACCGACGTGATATAGCAGCCCTTTGACAGCAAATCAACGGCCTCATCCACTGTGATAACAGGATACTCCCCCATCTTTTCCCCGCAGGACAGGCTGTTCTCAATACGGATCAGGGACAACTTCCCATCCCCATCGGGGTAGAACCGAGCGGAGTGGTAGGTATAGTTCAGGATATCCTCCAGATCATCTCCGGCGGCGTCATACAGGGCATACGCCCGCGCATAGCTCGCCGCGCCCCCATCCCCATCAGCAGGATTCCACATCCCGGAGAGTGTGGGTTCCGGCTGGGTGAAATCCAGCAAAGCAGAATACTGCTGGGCCAGATAGTCCAGCACTTGCGCCGCTTCGGCGTCTGTGGTGTTACAATCGGTAAAAGAGTACTCCTCCGGCAAAGCCAGACCGCCTTCAAACCAGACCTCAATGGTGCCGTCGGCCTCCACTACGATGGTTGTCCCCCCCGCGCTGGCCGTCAGCTGCACCGCTGCAGAGCCCTCCTGGAGCGTTTCCGGGGAATCGATCTCCATGTCCAGTGCCTCTGCGGCCTCTTCTAACCGCTCCATCATCGCTTCTTGGGATAATCCTGTGGGCATCCCCGCAGAGTGATAGGCCCCGTTTCGATAGACGGGCAACGTCGTAAAGTCCATGTCTGCGTTCCATGGGTTCCCATTGTCCCAGGTTGCGATGTCATACCCCACCCAGCTTTCAAATCCCATGGCCTCCCCTTCCATCGTTGGGACCGTCAACATGGGTAACTGGGCCGCTCCCTGGGAGAGCAGGTTCCCCCCAAGGGCAACTGCCAATGCCGCGCACGCCGCCACAGCGCCCCACTTTTTCCAGGGGAATTTTTTGGCGCTTTTGCGATATAGGGCAGCTTCCTCCACATAGCGGCTATCCAACCGATCCATCGCATCGGAAAATTGTTTCGTGTTCATAGGAGCACTCCCCTTTCCATCAAGTACTGCCGCATCCTCTGGCGTGTCCGGGTAAGCCGGACGGAGACGGTTTTCTCCGGAAGCCCCACCCGCTGCGCAATGTCCTGGTAACTGTCGGAAAACCAATACCGACGCAGGAAGATGACCCGGTTCTCCCCGCTCAGCGTGTCTAAAAAAGTTTCCAGGATGCGGGCCAGTTCCCTGGCCTCAATGGCATCCTCCACGGTGTTCCGGTCCGCGAGGCAGGCCTCGATCTCCTGCAGGGCAATGGTATAATTGCTGTTCCTCTTGGCCGCCCCTTTCTGCCAATAGCGCTTGCAAGAAAGATTCCGAACGATTTTCAACAGATAGGTCAGCAGAGGGTTGGGCTTTGCCGGCGGAATGGCATTCCATGCTCCAAAGTAGGCATCGTTCACGCACTCCTCCGCATCCTGCCTGTCGTTGAGAATGTTGTAGGAAACCTGGTGGCAGCGTGGTCCATACTTCTCGTCCAGGGCCTGGATGGCTTGCTCTGACCGCTGAAAAAACAAGGCAATGATCTTTTCATCCTCCATGCTCTCCTTCGCCTCCTTTCCGGTCTCACCCCTATACTACCGTTTTCGCCGGGAAAACTACAGCGTGTGCAAACTTTTTTAGGAAAGGATACCACATTTTACAGGCGGTGTCTTGTCCAACCGCCCAGCTGCAAGGCGTTTGCCCCGATTGGCAAAAACAGGAGGGCCCCAGCGCATCCTGCACTGGGGCCCTCCTGTTTTTGCTCAGTTTATCCCACCGTCCGCGGGATCAGCAGCATCTGTCCCGGGGCCACGGCCCCGGCTTCCAGGCCGCTGGCCTCCAGGATGGCGGCCTCGGTGGTGCGGCAGGCCTTGGCCACCGCCCACAGATCCTCCCCGGGGTGGACCGCCCGGAGGACCACCGAGGGCTGCCGCCCGGCGCTCTCCAGCTTCTCCCCTACCTGGACCTGGTCGATGGCGGGCACCTCCCCCTGTTCCAGGCACAGCCACTGGAAGAGCAGGGAGAAGGAGACCTCCACCTCCTCCCCTGCCGGAGCGGCCCCGGGCTCCCGGAGGAGCTCCCCCCGGGCCAGGCAGAGGGCGCCCCCCTGGCCGGTAAGGCGGCAGACCACCGTCCCCCGCTGGCTGGCCCCGGCGGGGCCCTCCTCGGTCTCGTAGAGGACGGAGGCCTCCACCTCCTGGGTGAGGATGGCGTCCTCCCCCTCCTGGCTCTGGGTGAGCCGGCCCAGGGAAAGGCGCCCCCCCAGCACCCGGCCGGAAAGGCCGGGGGTGGTCACCGTTACCCGGCCGTTCTCCGGGGCCTCCCCCTGGTCCAGCAGGCGGCAGACCGGGCAGGGGGACCCCTGGGTCTCCAGGGTGTGGGTGGTGCTGTACAGGTCGGTGAGCAGGTCTGCCTCCACCCCCCGGCGGAGCACCGCCTGGGCCAGGAGGGCCAGGGTCACCTGGAAGGTCCGCCCGTCCCCCTCCTCCGGGGTGCAGGTGACCTCGGTGAAGGCCAGGTCCATGTGGCACAGGCCCTCCTCGCTGCCTTCCCCGGCGTCCATGATCTGAGAGTAGGGCAGGGGGAAATCCTCGGCGAAGACCGCCCCGTCTTCCCCCCGGCACAGCAGGTGGACCACCGCCTCCCCCTTGAAGACCAGCTTGCTGCCGATGACCCGGGCTTCGGCGCAGGTGCACCGGGCCCGGAAGCTCAGCAGCTCCGCCGCCGCCGGCCGCCCGGCGGGGAGGGTGAGAGTGTCCTGATACGTAAAGGCCTTCTCCTGGACCCAGGCGGTCTGGAGGGTGCCCAGGCGGCCGGTCTTTTGGCAGATGCCCCAGGGCTCCGGGTCGGCCACCCCGGCGGCCAGGGTGCGGTTCTGGGGCTGGAAGGCCTCCAGCTCCAGGCTGTAGCCCACCCGCACCAGCACCTTCCGGGGGTTGAGGAGGTGGACGTCCACCGACAGCACCCGGGGCACCGCGTGGAGGGCCCCCCGGCGGGTGAGCTTGGGCAGCTCCGGGGCGGCGGAGAAGGGCAGGGTGACCTCCATGGTCTCCACCCCCTGGCTCCCCTCCGGCTGGTAGAGGACGGTGACCTTCAGCAGGCCGGCCACCTCTCCCCGGCCCTCCTGGGCCTCCTTCCGCTGGAGGAGGAGGCGGGCCTGGCCGTCCAGCACCTGCCAGATGTCCGGCCGGGCGTCGGGGACGATGGCCTCCGCCGTCTCCTCCTGCTCCAGGGTGGTGCGGCACACGGTCTCCCAGCCCCCCAGGGGGGACTGCTGCAGTTCCAATTCCATCACGGTAACCAATCCTTTCTTCTGTCCGGGATGACTCGGGTTCTGTCCCATCCTATGCGCCCGGCGGGGCCGGTATGTCCCGGTCAGATATGAAAGAGCTTCCGCAGCAGGCCCGCCAGGGCCTTGGGGGCGTGGATCACCACCATCTTCATGGGCTCCCCTCCTTTCTCCGGGCAGAAAACCACCCGTCCGCTCCCAGTCTATGCCGGGAGGGGACGGGTGGTTCCTGTTCTGGATTGGGTTGTGGCCTCACCAGGGCTGGCTGGCCTTGGCCTGTTCATAGAGGCGGACGTAGCTTCGATGGCGGCTGGGGGAGATCTTCCCCGCCTCCACCGCGGCCAGGACGGCGCAGCCGGCCTCCTTCACGTGGGCGCAGCCCACGAAGCGGCACTGCCCCAGGTAGGGGCGGAACTCCCGGAAGGTCTCGGCCAGGGTGTCCTTGTCCATGGGCTCGCCGCCCCCCTTCTCGTTGTCGAAGGAGGAGAAGCCCGGGGTGTCGGCGATGAGCCCCCCGGCCACGGGGAAGAACTCCACGTGGCGGGTGGTGTGCCGGCCCCGGCCCAGCTTCTCGCTGATCTCCCCGGTGGCCAGGGCAAAGGCGGGGTCCAGGGCGTTGAGGATGCTGGACTTCCCCACCCCGGAGTTGCCGGTGAAGGCGGAGAGTTTCCCCGCCAGCATCCCCCGGAGTTCCTCCAGGCCCTGGCCGGTTTTGGCGCTCACCGCCAGGGTGGGGATGCCCGCCCCCTGGTAGAGTTCCAGCAGGTCCGTGGCCGGGACCAGGTCCCACTTGTTGATGCACAGGATGGGCTCACAGCCCTTCCCCTCGGCCAGGGAGATGATCCGGTCTAAAAGGAACGGGTCGCTCACCGGGATGGCCCCGGAGGCGATGATCACCATCTGGTCGATGTTGGCCACCGCCGGGCGCTGGAAGGCGTTGCGCCGGGGCAGGATCTCCGTGAGGGAGCCGGTGCCGTCGCTTTGGCGGGTGATGACCACCCGGTCCCCCACCAGGGGGGTGATTTTCTGGTAGCGGAACTTCCCCCGGGCCCGGCAGGTGACCAGGTCCTCCCCGCACTGGACGTAGTAGAAGCCGCTGAGGGCCTTACGGATGACCCCTTCGTCTTTCATTGCACTCATTCGTCAAAGTTCAAGCTGTACTGGTCGGCCAGTTCCCCGTCGAAGTAGACGCACACCTCCGCCGTGCCGGAACCCCGGACGCTGGTGTAGACGGTGCCCTGGTCGGTGTTGACTTCCTGGCTGTAGACCTCTTTCCCGTCCACCGTAATGCGCACCGCGACGCTCTCCCGCTCGTCTGTGGGGAGGGTGACGCTGATGGTCTTGGTGTGGGTGGTGGGTTCGGGGTCCGGCTGGGTCTGGGCCGGGCCCAGGCTCACCTGGAGGACGATGCTGGTGCCCTCCTCCACCTCGGTGTTGGGGGCCACGCTCTGGTAGATCACCTGGCCGGCGGGATAGTTGCTGTTGACCTCGGTGACGTTGGAGATGGTGAGGCCGGCCCCGGCGGCGATCTGCCGGGCGCTCTCCAGGGTGGTGCCGGTGAGGGTGGGGACGGTGACCAGCTTGGTCTCCGGCCCGTCGCTGATGACCAGCTTCACCGTGTCCCCGGGGTGGACCTGGGCCCCCTCCGCCGGGTCGCTGGAGATGACCTTCCCCTCCTCCACGTCGTCGGAGTGCTCCCGGACGGGGGTGTCCACCTTCAGGTCCATCTGCTGCAGGCGGGTGACGGCGGTCTCATAGGTGTCCCCCACCACGTCGATCATGTCCATGGTCTCCTGGCCGGAGCTCACCACCACGTGGATGGTGATGGGGCCCTCGTCGGCGGTAACCTCCGTGCCTGCGTCCGGGTCCTGGAAGATGATCTCCCCCTCCTCGTACTCATCGCTGACCTGGCGGGACTGCTCCACCACGTTGAAGTGTTCCAACACCTCGCCGTCCTGGAGCACGTCGCTGATGTTCTGCCCCAGGAGGTTGGGCACCCGGAGGGCGTCCTCCTCCTGGCGGAACATGTCGCTGAAGAAGGTGATCCACAGGAAGACCCCCACGGCGGCCAGGAAGACCACCACCACCACGGGGATCACCCAGTTGCGGCGGGTCTCCGGCTCCTCCTCATAGCGCTCCTCCGGGGGGCGGCGGCGAGGCGGAGGCGGGGCCGTGCGGGTGCGGGCGGGGGGATGCTGCCGGCGGTTCAGGGAACTGGAACTGTCCATGGACTGGGTGGGCTCGTCGGGCACCGGCTGGCTGCCGTGGAAGCTGGCCAGGTCATAGTGGAAGTCCACCTGGGGGTTCTTGCGGAACTCCTCCAGGTCCCGGAGCATGGCCTCGGCGTTCATATACCGCTGGTCGATCCGGGAGGCCATGGCCTTCATGGTGATCTGCTCCAGCCCCAGGGGGATGTCCGGGACGATCTCCCGGGGGGCGATGGGCTTGGCGTTGATGTGCTGGATGGCCACCGACACGGGGGAATCCCCGTCAAAGGGCAGGCGGCCGGTGAGCATCTCATAGAGGACCACGCCGGCGGAGTAGATGTCCGCCCGGGCGTCGATGTGGCTGCCCCGGGCCTGTTCCGGGGAGATATAGTGGACAGACCCCAGGGCCTCCTGGGTAAGGGTGGTCTGGGCGGCGGACATGATCCGGGCGATGCCGAAGTCGGCCACCTTGACGCTGCCGTCCCGGAGGACCATGATGTTCTGGGGCTTGATGTCCCGGTGGATGATCCCCCGGCTGTGGGCGTGGCCCAGGGCCCGGACGATCTGGGTGATGAAGTACAGGGACTCCCGCCAGTTCAGGCGGCCCTGCTTCTTCTGCATATACTGCTTCAGGGTGATCCCGTCGATGAGTTCCATGACGATGTAGTCCAGGTCGTCCCCCTTGCTCACGTCATAGACCGAGACGATGTTGGGGTGGGAGAGCATGGCAACCGCCTGGGCCTCCTCGTGGAAGCGGCGGCGGAACTCCGCGTCGGCCGCCAGGTCCCGCTTGAGGACCTTGATGGCCACAAACCGGTGCAGCCGGTGGCAGTAGGCCTTGTACACCACCGCCATTCCGCCCACCCCGATGACGTCCAGGATCTCGTACCGGTTGTCGAGGATCTTACCGATGTATTGGTTCATGGCAGCACGCTCCTTCTCACAGCTGGAAGAGGACAACGGTGACGTTGTCCGGCGCACCGCTGTCCAGGGTGCGCTTCACCAGCCGCTGACAGATCTCCTGGGGGGTGCCCCCCGCCTGGATCTCCTGGCAGATCTCCTGGTCGGTCATCTGGTTGATCAGGCCGTCGGAGCACAGCAGGAGGATGTCCCCCGGAGAAACGGTCTCCTGGAACAGGTCCGCCTTCACCCGGCGGGCGGTCCCCAGGGCCCGGGTGATGAGGTTCTTCTGGGGGTGGTACCGGGCCTCGTCGGGGGTGAGGTCCCCCCGGGCCACCAGGTCCTCCACCACGGAGTGGTCCCGGGTGATCCGGTGGATCTCCCCCTGGGAGACCCGGTAAGCCCGGCTGTCCCCCACGTTCACCACCCACAGGGCGGTGCCCTGGAGGATCAGGCCCACCAGGGTGGTGCCCATGCCGATGCAGTCGTCATCCGTCTGCGCCTTGAGATAGACCACCCGGTTGGCGTCCTCCGCCGCGGCCTGGAGGAGGTTTTCCGCCGGGGGCGGGCCCTCCAGGTCCTTCAGCTGGTCCATCTGCGTGCAGAAGGCCTCCACGGCCATCTTGCTGGCCACGTCCCCGGCCTTGGCGCCGCCCATGCCGTCGCACACAACGCCCCAGGCCAGCGCCCCGTCCGCGAGGATCTCATAGGCGCAGGAGTCCTGGTTTTCCCGGCGCACGATGCCTCTGTCTGTCATTCCCCATCCGGAAACCATGGGAAATCATCTCCTTTCACGGCCGCCCGCCCTGGGCCTGCTGCATGGCTTTCCGCCGCAGCTGCCCGCAGGAGGCGTCAATATCGCTGCCCAGCCGCCGCCGGACGGTGGCGGTGATCCCCCGCTGCTCCAGCTGCCGCTGGAAGGCGGCCACATGGGGGCTGGGTTTCAATGGGCTCTCCTCCACAAAGTTGAGAGGGATCAGGTTTACATGGGCCACGGTGCCCGCCAGGCGGTCGGCCAGCAGGGCGGCGTGGCGGGGGGTGTCGTTCACCCCGTCGATCATGGCGTACTCATAGGAAACGCGCCGGCCGGTCTTTTCAAAGTACCGCCGGCAGGCGGCAAACAGCGCCTCCACCCCCGTGGCCCGGTTCACCGGCATCAGGCGGCTGCGGGTCTCGTCGTCGGGGGCATGGAGGGAGACCGACAGGGTCAGCTGCAGCCCCTCCTCCGCCAGGCGGTCGATCCCCTTCACCAGGCCGCAGGTGGACAGGGAGATGTGGCGCATGCCGATGTTCACCCCCTCCGGCCGGTTGACCAGGGTGAGGAAGCGGCGGACGTTGTCGTAGTTGTCCAGCGGCTCCCCGATGCCCATGAGGACGATGTTGG
The DNA here is from genome assembly GCA_019115545.1 of Candidatus Evtepia faecavium. Taxonomy (GTDB): domain Bacteria; phylum Bacillota; class Clostridia; order Oscillospirales; family Oscillospiraceae; genus Evtepia; species Evtepia faecavium. The sequence goes on along the minus strand of DXDK01000148.1, from coordinate 3,540 downwards.
AGATGGGCAGGCCGGCGTCCTTCTGGGTGAAGATCACCTGATCCAGCAGTTCCCCCGCCGTGAGGTTGCGCACCCGCCCGCCCAGGGTGGAGGCGCAGAACACGCACCCCATGGCACACCCCACCTGGGAGGAGATGCACACGGAGTTGCCGTGGCGGTAGCGCATGAGGACGGTCTCGATGCAGTTGCCGTCGGCAAGCCTCCAGAGATATTTTATGGTGCCGTCCAGCTTTGAGACCTGTTTTCTGGCCACCGTGGGGCAGCGCACGCCCCCCGCCTGGTCGATGGCGGCCCGGAAGGCTTTGGGCAGGTCGGTCATCTCCGCCGTGGAGGTCACTCCCCGGTGGAGCCACTGGAACAGCTGCTTGCCCCGGAAGGCGGGCTGGCCCTGGCCCTTGCACCAGGCGGCCAGCTCCTCCGGGGTCATGGATTTGAAGTCGGTCACTGGGCCCCCTCCTTTCGCAGGCGGGCCAGGAAGAAGCCGTCGGTCTCCAGCCGCTGGGGCCAGAGGGTGCACTGCCCCGCCTCCACCAAGCCCAAGGGCCCAGGCAGGCGGAAGGCCTCCAAGCGGAAGTCCGGGTGGCTGGCCAGGAAGGCCTGGACCACCGCCTCGTTCTCCTGGGTGCGGAGGGTGCAGGTGGAGTACAGCAGCACGCCCCCCGGACGGACATAGGTGGACACGTTGGCCAGGATCTCCCCCTGGATCTGGGGCAGGCCTTCCAAGGCTTCGGGGGCCTTGTACCGGATCTCCGGTTTTTTCCGCAGGACCCCCAGCCCGGAACAGGGCACATCTGCCAGGACCACGTCAAAGGCCTCCCCCCACCCCTTGCGGGGCTTTTTCCCATCGGCCACCTGGGGGGTGATGGACTGGAGGCCCAACCGGTCTGCCCCCGCCTGGATGAGGGCCTTCTTGTGGGGGTGGAGGTCACAGGCGTAGATCTCTCCCCGGTCCCCCATGACCATGGCGGCGGCAAAGGACTTGCCCCCTGGCGCGGCACAGGCGTCCAGCACCTTGCACCCCGGGGTGAGCCCCGCAGCCAGCACGGCCAGCCGGGCAGCGGGGTCCTGGGGATAGAACATCCCCTGGCGCCAGCCCTCGCTCTGGGTCAGGTCCCCGGTGGCGGTGAGGGTCAGGCAGTCCGCCAGCCAGGGGTGGGGGGTCACCGCCATCCCCTCCCGCTGGAGCAGCTCCACCACCTCCGGGGTCTGGAAGCGGCAGGTATTCACCTGGACGGTGACGGGGGGCTCACTGTTGTCAAAGCGGAGCAGGTCCTCCAGTTCCTCCTCCCCCAGCCGGGCGCCCCAGGCCTCCACCAGCCACTGGGGGTGGCTGTAGAGCAGGGCCAGATAGGCCATGGGGTCCGACCGGTCCAGGGTGGGCAGCGCATCCAGATGCCGGGCCAGGTTGCGGAGGATGCCGTTGACCATCCCCCCTGCCCGGGGGTTCTTGCAGAGCTTTTTCGTCAGGGCCACGGACTCGCTCACCGCGGCGCTCACGGGGATCTTGGTGAGGAAGAGCATCTGGTACAGCCCCAGCCGGAGGCTGTTGCGCACCTTGCTCTCCATTTTGGTCAGTTTCATGGTGGAGTACTGCTGGAGATAGTGGTCCAGCAGCATCCGGTTTTGCAGCACCCCGAAGCACAGGCGGGTGGCCAGGGCGGCGTCCCGCCGGTCCAGGTGTTCCTCCTGGATGGTTTTCTTCAGGTGGCCGTCGGACCAGGCCTTCTGGTGGTCCATGGCCACCAGGGTGCGCAGGGCAGCTTCCCGGGCAGACATCCCTGGGTCCCCTCCTTTCCTTCTCAGGGTGGGTGATTCAGTCCACGGGGACGGGGTGTCCCCGGAGATAGTCGGCAGCGGCCATCCGCTTGCCCCCGGCGGCCTGGAGCACCTGGATGCCCAGCACCGTGCCGCCGCCGCAGGCCAGCTTCAGCCCCTTCTTGTCCGCCTGGATCACGGACCCCGGCGCCTTGCCGGTGGTCTCCCCCAGGACAGCGGTGGCGAAGACCTTGCACCGCACGCCGTTTAAGTCCATCGTGGCCGCCGGCCAGGGGATGAGGCCCCGCACCTGGTCGTGGAGGGCCTGGGCAGGCCGGGTGAAGTCCATGGGGGACAGGTCCCGGCTGAGCATGGGGGCCAGGGTGGCCTGGTCCTCCGCCTGGGGGGTGCGGGGGGCGGTGCCGTCGGCCAGGCGGGGCAGGGTCTCCGCCAGCAGGTCGGCCCCCAGCCGGGCCAGGCGGTCGTAGAGGGCCTCGGCGGTCTCGTCGGGGTCAATGGGGGTGGCCCGCTGGGCGATGATGTCCCCCGCATCCAGGGCCGGGGCCATGTGCATGATGGTCACCCCGGTCTCTTTCTCCCCGTTGAGGATGGCCCAGTTGATGGGGGCCGCCCCCCGGTACTTGGGCAGCAGGGAGGAGTGGACGTTGACGCACCCCAGCCGGGGATAGTCCAGAATCTCCTGGGGCAGAATTCGGCCATAGGCCGCCACCACGATCAGGTCGGGCTCCAGCTGGCGTATGGTCTCCAGGGCGGCGCCGTCCCGGAGCTTGGTGGGCTGGAACACCGGAATGTCGTGGACCTGGGCGCACACCTTCACCGGGGTGGGCTGGAGCTTCATCCCCCGGTTCTTGGGCTTGTCCGGCTGGCTGAACACCCCCACCACCTGGTGGCCGGCGGCCACCAGGGCCTCCAGGGAGGGCACGGCGAACAGGGGCGTGCCCATAAACAGAATCTTCATGTTGCGCTCCCTTCCGGAAGAGGGCCGCCTCAGGCCTTCTCTTCCTCCGCCTTCTGCATGATCTCGTCCACCTCTTCCTCGGTGAGCAGGCGGCCCTCGGCCTTTTCATAGTACATGTGGCCGTCCAGGTGCTCGATCTCGTGGCAGAAGCAGCGGGCGGTGATCCCCTCCCGGGTGTATTCCACCGGCTCCCCCTGGCGGTTCTGGGCCTGGACGGTGACCTTCATGGGGCGCTTGACGATGCCGTACATGCCGGACAGGCTCAGGCAGCCCTCAAAGCCCTCCTGCTCCCCCTCCTGCTCTACGATTTGGGGGTTCACCAGTTCCAGATAGGTCTCGTCCTGGTCCATCACCACGCACACCCGGCGGAGAATGCCGATCTGGGGGGCCGCCAGGCCTTGGCCGTTGGCGTGCTCCAGGGTGGCGGTGAGGTCCTCTAGAAGGCCCGCCAGCTTCCCGTCAAACTTGGTCACGGGGTGACAGACTTTGTGGAGGACGGGGTCGTCCTTCTGCAGAATTTTACGAATCATGGCAGTTCTTCCTTCCTCGATATCTCGTTCTATGGCAGCCGCGTCGGGTCAGTCCATGGGGTTCACGTCCAGGAGGATGGACAGGCCCCGGTTGGCCCTGTCCTGCTGGGCCGCCCGGAGGACCTGGGCCAGCACGGCCCGGATCTCCTTCCCGTTGCGGCACTTTACCAGGACCCGGTACCGGTAGCGGTTGTTCACTTTCAGCACAGGGGCGGGGGCGGGGCCCAAGACCTCCGGCCCTTCCGGCCCGTGTTGGCGGGGTTTGATCCACGGCTC
>DXDK01000147.1 GCA_019115545.1 Candidatus Evtepia faecavium | reverse complement strand
ATTGCGGAGGTGTAACGGAATGGATCCCATTCTGCTGAAAACCCTGGCCGCGGTGGTGCTGGGCTTCGTTGTGAGCGCCATCCTCGGCAAGTTCCTGGTGCCCGCCCTGCGGCGGTGGAAGGCGGGGCAGGCCATCAAGGAGGACGGCCCCACCTGGCACATGTCCAAGCAGGGCACCCCCACCATGGGGGGCCTGATGTTCATCGCGGCGGTGGTGGTGGCGGTGCTGGTGCTCAACGGCCCGGCCATCGCTGGGGGCGATTTCACCAGCCTCTTCGTCCTGCTGCTGGCCCTGGTCTTCGGCCTCATCGGCTTTGTGGACGACCACGCCAAGATCAAGAAGAAGGAGAACACCGGCCTCACCGCCAGCCAGAAGTTCATCCTCCAGCTGGCTGCGGCCATTCTCTTCATCGTCCTGCTGCGGAACTTTGGGATCCTGTCTCCCAACCTCTACGTCCCCTTCTTCGGGGTGGAGTGGAAGCTGCCCTGGGTGGTGTACATGATCTTCGCCGCCCTGGTGATCACCGGCACGGTGAACGCCGTGAACATCACCGACGGGCTGGACGGCCTGTCCACCTCGGTGACCCTGCCGGTGTGCGCCTTCTTTGCCGCCTCCTTTGCCTATGCGGCGGTGAAGTGGGACCAGCCGGGCAGCGCCGGGATGACGGTGTTCGCCGCGGCCCTCTTCGGGGGCCTGGTGGGCTTCCTGATCTATAACTTCTACCCCGCCAAGGTCTTCATGGGGGACACGGGCTCCCTGTTCCTGGGCGGGGCGGTGTGCGGCATGGCCTTTGCCCTGGATATGCCCCTGATCCTCATTCTGGTGGGCATCATCTACATCGTGGAAACCCTGTCCGACATCATCCAAGTCTGCTACTTCAAAGCCACCCACGGCAAGCGGATCTTCCGCATGGCCCCCCTCCACCACCATCTGGAGATGGGTGGCTGGAAGGAGACCAAGGTGGTCTTCGTCTTCACCGGCATCTCGCTGGTGTTCTGCATCCTGGCCTTCTTTGGGGTGATGGGGCGCTATCCCGCCCTGTGAGCCCGGAAGGCCGATCCGGGAGGGATCCTTTCGTGCCAAAATCCATTCTGAAAGCCCGGGCCCAGGCCAAGGCCAGCGCCGCCGTGGCGGCGGGGCAGAGCCGGGTGAGCCGCCTTCGGGGGAGCATCGACATGCCCTTCCTGATGCTCACCATCGTGCTGGTGGCCATCGGCCTGGTGATGCTGCTGTCGGCCTCTTACCCCTCGGCCTACTATGACCTGAAGGGGAACACCGACGGCGACCCCTTTTATTACTTTACCCGCCAGGGGGCCATCGCCCTGGCCGGGATCGCTGTGATGCTGGTTGTCTCCCTGCTGAACTACCAGGGGCTCAAGGGGCTGGCCATGCCCATCCTGGTGCTGGCCTTCCTGCTGATGCTGGCGGTGCAGGTCCCCGGCCTGGGGGTGGAGTCCGGCGGCGCCACCCGGTGGCTGCGCTACCCCGTCCGGTGGCAGCCCTCGGAGCTGGGGAAGATCGCCCTGATCATCTTCTTCGCCGCCCGGCTGTCCAACCGGGACCGGCGGCGTCCCCTGCGCTTCCGGCGGAACACCGCCCCGGGCCGGTTTGGCAACTTCTTGGAGCGCATCGGCTTCTTCGAGCTGATCCCCTATGTCATCGTCCTGGCGGCGATGATCGGCCTGCTCTACCTCCAGCCCCATATGTCCGCCTCCATCCAGATGGTGGTGATCGCCGCGGCCATCCTCTTTGCCGGGGGGATCTCCCTGGGCTGGTTCGTGGGGGGCGGCGTGCTGGTGGGGGGTGCCCTGGCGGTGCTCATCTTCGGCATGGGCTACTCCTCCGACCGCATCACCACCTGGCTCAACCCCTGGGATGACGCCCTGGGGCTCGGCATGCAGACGGTGCAGTCCCTGCTGGCGGTGGGCTCCGGCGGCCTCACCGGCCTGGGGCTGGGCAACGGGCGGCAGAAGTTCCTCTACCTCCCCGAGGCCCAGAACGACTTTATCTTCGCCATCGTCTGCGAGGAGCTGGGCCTCATCGGGGCCTGCCTGATCCTGGCCCTGTTCGCCCTGCTGATCATCCGGGGATACTGGCTGGCCCTCCACGCCCGGGACAAGTTCGGCTCCCTGGTCATCGTGGGCATCACCACCCTGTTCGCCTTCCAGGTGTTCGCCAACGTGGCGGTGGTGACCAACCTCTTCCCCGTGACGGGCATCTCCATGCCCTTCTTCAGCTACGGGGGCACGGCCCTGCTCATCCAGATGGCGGAGATGGGCCTCATCCTGGGCATCAGCCGGCAGACCAAAGTGACCTAGGCCCGGCCCAGGCAGTGAAGAAAGAGAGGACGGATTTTGATGAAGATCATTTTCACCTGCGGCGGCACAGCGGGGCACATCAACCCCGCCGTGGCCCTGGCCCGCATGTTTCAGGAACGCGTGGAGGGCTGCCAGATCCTCTTCGTCGGCGCCAAAGGCGGCATGGAGGAGCGCCTGGTGCCCAAGGAGGGCTTTGCCCTGGAGACGGTGACCATCAGCTCCTTCTGGCGCAGCCTCAGCCCCTCGGGGGTGAAGCACAACGTAAAGACCCTCCGCAACCTCTCCCTGTCCAAGCAGGAGGCCGCCCGGATCCTGGACGGGTTCCGGCCCGACCTGGTGGTGGGCACGGGGGGATATGCCTCCTACCCCGTGGTCCACGCCGCCGCCCGGCGGGGGATCCCCACGGCGGTCCATGAGTCCAACGCGGTGCCCGGCCTCACCACCCAGCGGCTGGCCAAGGTGGCCGACCGGGTGATGGTGGGCTATGAAGAGTCCCGGCAGTACTACCGCCACCCCGACCGGGTGGTGGTCACCGGCACCCCGGTGCGGGGGGAGTTTTTCCAGACCACCCGCCAGCAGGCCCGGGACGCTTTGGGCATCAAGGATGACCGCCCCCTGGTCCTGTCCTACTGGGGCAGCCTGGGGGCCGAGGTGATGAACGGCTACATGGTGGACTTCCTCCGCCGGGCCGCCCGGGAGGGGGCGCCCTTCCACCACATCCACGGGGCGGGGCGGAACTTCGCCGCCATGGAACAGGCCCTGGCGGGGGACCAGCTGCCCCCGGAACTCCAGGTGCGGGAGTACATCTACGACATGCCCACGGTGATGGTGGCCGCCGACCTGGTCCTGTGCCGGGGCGGGGCCTCCACCCTGTCGGAGCTCACCGCCATCGGCAAGCCGGCGGTGATCGTGCCCTCCCCCAACGTCACCAACCACCACCAGGAGAAGAACGCCAACGTCCTGGCCCAGGCCGGGGGGGCAGTGGTCCTCCTGGAGCCGGTGTGCAGCGGGGACACCCTGTACAAAACCACCCAGGACCTGCTGGCCAACCCGGACCGCCGCCAGGCCATGGCCCAGGCCATGGCGGAAAAGGGCATCCCCCAGGCGGCGGAAAAGATCTACGAGACCTTGCTGACCCTGGTGCAGGGGTAATCCCCTGACACCACCCCTCTCCCCCCGGCATAGAATGGTCCAGAGTACCAGGATCGGGGGAGAGGATATGATGGAATACTTCGCGGTGGCGGGCGGCAGCCCCCTGGCAGGCCGGGTGGCCGTCCACGGGGCCAAGAACAGCGCCCTGCCCATCCTGGCGGCCACCCTGCTGGCCGACGGGGAGAGCGTGCTACATAACTGCCCGGCCCTCACCGACTGCGACGCCGCCCTGGAGATCCTGTCCTGCCTGGGCTGCCGGGTGCGGCGGGAGGGGGACACGGTCACGGTAAACACCGCCTGCCGCCGGGGCCACGCCGTGCCCGACCATCTCATGGGCCGGATGCGGGCCTCGGTCCTTTTCCTGGGGGCCCTGCTGGCCCGGGAGGGGGCGGCGGAGGCCTGCTGGCCCGGGGGCTGCGCCCTGGGGGCCCGGCCCATTGACTTGCACATCCAGGCCTTTCAGGCCCTGGGGGCCCAGGGGCGCAGCTGGAACGGCCAGCTGTTCTTCCACGCCCCGGGAGGGCTGTCCGGCTGCCGGATTGCCCTGCCCATCCCCAGCGTGGGGGCCACGGAGAACGCCATGCTGGCCGCCTGCGGAGCCCGGGGGCTGACCATTCTCGACAACCCCGCCCGGGAGCCGGAGATCGTGGACCTGCAGAACTTTCTCCGCTGCTTAGGCGCCCGGGTGTCCGGCGCGGGCACTGGGCGGATCGTTGTGGAAGGGGGCCGCCCCCTCCACCCCGGGGAATACACGGTGATGGCCGACCGCATCGTGGCGGCCACCTACCTCTGCGCCGTGGCCTGCGCCGGGGGAGAGGGGGAGCTGCTGGGCACCGACGGGGCCTGCCTGGGCCCGGTGCTGGCCGCCCTCACCGCCGCCGGGTGCACCCTGGACCGGGGCCCCGGCCGCCTGGCCATCCGGCGGGGCGGGGAGCTGCGGGGCTTCGGCGCCCTGCGCACCGGGCCCTATCCCGGCTTTCCCACCGACGCCCAGCCCCTGCTGGGGGCGGTGGCCGCCGGCGCCCGGGGGCAGAGCCGGATCACAGAGACCATTTTCGACCGCCGCTTCCGGTACACCGAGGGCCTGGCCGCCATGGGGGCGGCCGTCCAGGTGGAGGGGGACACCGCCTGTTTTTCCGGCCGGCCCCTCCACGGGGCCTGGGTGGAGGCGGCGGACCTGCGGGGCGGCGCGGCCCTCACCCTGGCGGCCCTGGGGGCCCGGGGGGAGAGCGTCATCGGCGGCCTGCCCCACATCGACCGGGGGTACCAGGGGCTGGAGAAGGCCCTGGCCGCCCTGGGCGGGCACATCCGCCGGGTGACGGGCCCGGCCTGAAGGAGCTTTGACAGCGGAAGGGGAATCCGACATGGCAAAGAAGGCAAAGCCAGAGACCCAAACCAAATACCGGAAAGGGCGCAGCGGCCTGCTGTTCGCCATCCTGGCGGGGATCCTCATCGCCGCCTCGGTGGTGGCGGCCTGCACCGTGTTCTTCCGGGTGGAGACGGTGACGGTAGAGGGCACCTCCCGATACACCCAGGAGGAGGTGGTGGCCACCGCCGACGTGGAGATGGGGGCCAACATGATCCTCACCCCCGGCGGGCAGATCGCCCAGCGGATCTATGAGGCCCTGCCCTATGTGGACCAGGTGGAGGTCAAGAAGCGCTTCCCCACCACCATCCACCTGGTGATCACCGAGACCCAGCCCGCCCTGGTCCTCCAGGGCACGGCCTCCGCCTGGCTGCTGGACGCCAAGGGGAAACTCCTGGAGCCCGTGGCCGAGGGGATGGACACCAGCGGCCTGGTCCAGGTTACCGGCCTGGACCTGATGGAACCCAAGCAGGGGGCCCAGGCCCAGACCACCCCGGAGAACCAAGGCCGGCTGAACGGCCTGGTGGGCCTCACCCAGGCCCTGGCCGGGCGGGAGATGCTCTCCCACATCACCACCATCGATGTCAGCTCCGCCACGGAGATCGTGATGTCCTACGAGAACCGGCTTTCGGTGAAACTCTACAACAACGTAGACTTCGACCGGAAGCTTCGGGCTCTGGAGCAGATCGTGGCCGTGGCAGGGGAAAATGGCACCGGGAGCATCAACATGAAGGCCAATGACCGGGTGATCTGGTCCCAGGGAGGGTGATTTTCCCCGGCGAAACCGGGGGAAAATAGACGTTTTTTCAAAAAGATGCGAAAGAAATCTGACTTTTCTATTGACCTGCCGGGGAAAGGGCGATACAATAAAGGAAATTTGAAAATTCTCTTACCTGGCGTTTTTACAGGATCAATACACACTTAGGAGGATCAAACATGGCGATTGGATTAGATACCGGAGCAGAGTCCGTTGTGAACATTAAGGTGATTGGCGTTGGCGGCGGTGGCTCCAACGTGGTCAACCGTATGGTGGAGTCGGGCGTCAAAGGCGTGGAATTCATCGCCGTGAACACCGATAAGCAGGCCTTGGCCGTGTCCAGCGCCAACCACAAGATCCAGATCGGCGAGAAGCTCACCGAGGGCCAGGGCGCTGGCTCCAACCCCGAAGTCGGCCGGCAGTCCGCCGAGGAGAGCCGCACCCAGATCTCCAAGGCCCTGGAGGGGACCGACATGGTCTTCATCACCGCCGGCATGGGCGGCGGCACCGGCACCGGCGCGGCCCCCATCCTGGCCGACCTGTCCAAGGAGATGGACATCCTCACCGTGGGCGTGGTCACCAAGCCCTTCTCCTTTGAGGGCCGCCGCCGGATGCAGCAGGCCGAGATGGGCATCGAGAATCTCCGCACCAAGGTGGACTCCCTGGTCATCATCCCCAACGACCGGCTGAAGTTCGTCACCGAGCAGAAGATCACCCTGGCCAACGCTTTCGAGGTGGCCGACGACGTGCTGCAGCAGGCCGTGCAGTCCATCTCCGACCTGATCAAGAACACCGGCTTCATCAACCTGGACTTTGCCGACGTGTCCGCCGTCATGAAGGACGCTGGCATGGCCCACATGGGTGTGGGACGTGCCTCCGGCAAGAACAAGGCCGAGGAAGCCGCCCGCCGGGCCGTGTCCAGCCCCCTGCTGGAGACTTCCATCAACGGCGCCCGCGGCGTGCTGGTGAACGTCACCGGCTCCACTGACGTGGGCCTGGAGGAAGTGGAGACCGCCGCCAACCTGGTGCAGGAGGCCGCCGATCCCAACGCCCTCATCATCTTCGGTGCCACCTTCGACGAGAACCTGGAGGACGAGATCTGCGTCACCGTCATCGCCACCGGCTTTGACGAGAAGATCATGAACGCCAAGTCCACCGACACCGCCCCCAAGAGCAGCAGCCGCAGCGCCGGCCGCGGCGAGGAGAGCGGCAAGGGTTCCGACGAGGACGACCCCTACAAGGAGATCTTCAAGATCTTCAACCGGGAGCGGTAAGGCCCGGGATTGCCCCAGAACATAACGCAGCCCGCTGCCGAAGGCAGCGGGCTGTTTTTTTATGTGGGGGGATGTTGGGATAGTACGTACCCTATGGGTGGTCGGGGCTTTTGCCAGCCTCGGGGCGCAGCTCCCCGGGGGGCGCCTGCCGGTTGGGGGCCCTGCTTTCTTTATAAGAAAGCAGGGGGAAAGAATCGCAGGGCTCCGCCCTGCACCCGGAGCCCTGGGACTCTTTGCGTCCGGGCTTTCTCTAGAGAAAGCCTGGTCCCCCGCCCCGGACAGGGGCGGGGGACCACGCCGCAGGTTTGAACCTGCGTTGCATCCAAACAGTACAACGTCCCGACGCCCCCCCAAGGTGGGGCACGCTTACTCTTCCACCGGCAGGATCACCGTCTCCACGCCCTTGCGCATGGCGTAGGCCAGGGTGTTCATGGTCCCCCCCTGGGGGATGCCGTCGTAGACCGCGATGAGCAGGGAGGACCGGTCCACCATGTACCGGTTCCGCCGGCCCATGCAGCCGGGGGTGTAGGTGTGCTGGACCACGGTCTCCAGGTCGCACTGGTCCAGCAGGGCCAGGCGGCGGAGGCGGTCGCCTTCCGGCCAGCGGTCGGCCTGGCCGGCGAAGGGGATGGCGGCCTCCAGAGTGATCTCCGGGTGGCGGGCGCGCAGATCTACCACCGCCTGGCAGAAGTACAGGTCGGTGCCCTGGGCCATGCCGCAGAGGAAGTGGCGGTATCCCTGGGCCCAGGCGTCTTCCAGGACCTGGCCCAGCCGGGCCTTCAGGGCCAGGCAGCGGGGGTCGGCCTCGTCGTCTCCCCAGGGCAGCCGGGGGGGACGGTGGCCGGAGAAGCAGCAGGTGGTCTCGGGGGTCATAGGAGGGCTCCTTTCCTGGGCTGGGCGCCGGTTGTCTCTATGGTATACCCCGGGGTGGGGAAAGTCAACGAAAACACCGGGGAAAAATTCCCCTGGGCTGGGCAGTTTTTGGGGTTGATTTTTTGTTGAGAACGGCTATAATAAGGGTAGACAACGAAATAAACATGTCTTCAGGGCGGGGTGAAAGTCCCCACCGGCGGTACAGTCCGCGAGCGCTTTGGCCCCAGGCCAAAGGCAGCTGACCCGGCGCGATTCCGGGACCGACAGTGACAGTCTGGATGGGAGAAGACGTGCTGACGCACCCTTTTGCGAGGTGCCTTTCCGCGATGCCCGTGTGGCGTTGCGGTATTGGAACGCCCCCGATTGGCCAGTCGGCACCTGGAAGACCATGTTTTTCGGGTGTCAAATCTGGACATAGGGAGTGTTTTTTTATGGCTATGAAAAGCGAAAAGATCCGGAAGCTGGTGACCATGGCGATGCTGGCAGCCCTGTCCATCGTGCTGGTCTATGTGGTCCATTTCCCCATCTTCCCGGCGGCCCCCTTCCTGGAGTATGACCCGGCGGACATCCCCATCCTCATCGGGACCTTCGCCTACGGCCCTGTGGCGGGCATCATCCTCACCGTGGTGGTCTCCGTGATCCAGGGGATGACCGTCAGTGCCTCCAGCGGCTTTATGGGCATCGCCATGCACATCTTTGCCACCTCCATCCTGGTGCTGGTGGCGGGGAACATCTACCGCCTGAAGCACACCAAGAAGGGCGCCGTGCTGGCCCTGATCTGCGGCGTGGTGGCCATGACCGCGGGGATGGTGGTCTTCAACTACTTCTTTACCCCCTACTTCATCACCCCCGACATCGCGGACACTGCCGCTGTGGCGGCCAACCGGGAGTTCGTCAAGACCCTGCTGGTGCCGGTGATCATCCCCTTCAACCTCATCAAGGCCGGGGTCAACGGCCTGGTCACCTTCCTGGTGTACAAGACCGTCTCCCGCCACCTGGTCCACGGGGAGGGCTGGGAGAAGCGCCACAAGCTCAACCAGGCGCAGCCCGAACAGTAACCCAAAACCCAACGCCCCGCGCCGGCGGAGCGAGAGCGAAAAGCGGCGGCACCCCCGCCGCTTTTCCTGTTTTCGGAGAGGAGGGGAGCGGCATGGACCGGGTGATCTTTCACTGTGACCTGAACGCCTTTTACGCCTCGGTGGAGCTGCTGGACCGGCCGGATCTCCGGGGGCGGCCGGTGGCGGTGTGCGGGGACCCGGCGGCCCGCCACGGCATCGTCCTGGCCAAGAACGAGGCCGCCAAGGTCTTCGGGGTGAAAACCGCCGAGACCATCTGGCAGGCCCGGCGGAAGTGCCCCCAGTTGGTCCTCCTTCCCGCCCACCACGAGAAGTACCGCCACTACTCCAAGCTGGCCGGGGCCCTGTACGCCCGGTACACCGACCTGGTGGAGCCCTTCGGCATCGACGAGAGCTGGCTGGACGTCACCGGGACCCTCCACCTCTTCGGCGGGGACCCCAGGGCCCTGGCCGACCGCATCCGGGAGGAGATGAAGGGGGAGCTGGGCCTCGCCATCTCCGTGGGGGTCTCCTTTAATAAGGTGTTTGCCAAGCTGGGCAGCGACTACAAAAAGCCCGACGCCACCACGGTGATCCGCCGGGAGGACGTGCCCCGGATGGTCTGGCCCCTGCCGGTGCGGGACCTGCTCTTCGTGGGCCGGGCCTCCGCCCAGGCGCTGGAGAAGGCGGGCATCCGCACCATCGGGGAGCTGGCCGCCACCCCCCGGGAGCGCTTGAAGAAGCTCCTGGGGGTCCACGGGGAGCAGCTCCACGACTACGCTACCGGGGCCGAGCACAGCCCCGTCCGCCCGGCGGGGGAGGCCCCGGCCCCCAAGTCCGTGGGCAACGGCCTCACCTTCCGCCGGAACCTGGTGGGGGAGGAGGAGCTCCGGGCGGGGGCCTATCTTCTGGCGGAGCGGGTGGCCCTGCGGCTGCGCCGCCACGGCCTGAAGTGCACCACCATCCAGGTGGCCCTGCGCAGCCCGGAGTTTAAGACCCTCCAGCGCCAGAAGGCCACCCCCGCCCCCACCAACGTCTCCCGGGTGATCGCCCAGTGCGCCCTGGAGCTCATCGCCGCCGCCTGGCACCCCGAGGCCCCCCTGCGGGCCATGACCATCACCGCCGCGGGCCTGCTCCCTGAGGAGGAGGCGGGGGAGCAGCTGGACCTGCTGGCCCCCGGGGCGGCCCACCGCCGGGCAAGGCAGGAGAAGCTGGAGCGGGCCATGGACCAGCTCCAGGACCGGTACGGCCGGGGGGTCATCGGCTATGGCTCCCGGCAGACCAAGGCCGCCCGGGACATCGCCGGGGACGAGGAGAACGACAAGGAGGAAAAACCATGAGCCCCTATCTGTTGCTGTGGATCCTGGTGTGGACCATCCTGGCCTTTGCCCTGATGGGCATCGACAAGTGGAAAGCCAAGCGGGAGGCCTGGCGGGTGCCGGAGAAGGTCCTCTTCCTCTCCGCCCTGGCCGGGGGGAGCATCGGCGCCCTGGCGGGGATGGCCCTCTTCCGCCACAAGACCCTCCACTGGTCCTTCCGCATCGGGATGCCCGCCATCCTGGTGCTCCAGGTGGTTTTGCTGGCCCTCTGGTCCTTCCGGGACCTGTGGTGGGGCTGAGCGGCAAAATGCCCAAGGACCGGTGGGCGGGAGGGGCATCTTCCCACAGTCTCACCACTTGACGAGTCGTGGAAAATATGCTAAAATCCGAGATTGCGGTGAGCTGTTTTCGGCCCCAGAGGGCCGGGGACCGCTCCCAACAGACCGGGCATTCCCGGCCCAGGAAAGGGGAAAGGCACCGATGCTGGCCGATCTGAAAACCGCACAGAAAGTCACAGGGGCCAAGCAGGTCACCCGGGCCCTGAAAAATGGCACCGCCCGCCGGGTCTTCCTGGCCCAGGACGCTGACCCCCGGGTCACCGAGCCCATCGCGGCCCTCTGCCGGGAGCAGGGGACCGAAACCGAGTCCGTGGACACCATGGCTGCCCTGGGCAGCGCCTGCGGCATCGCCGTGGGCAGCGCCGTGGCCGCTATCCTGGCCGACTGAGTTTGATATTCGCCGCATAGGCTCTGCCCCCTGCGGTTAGAATATATACCAACCCATTTTTTGAGAAAGGAGGAACCATATGCCTACGTTTAACCAGCTGGTTCGCAAGGGAAGAGAACAGGCCACCTACAAGTCCAACTCTCCTGCCATGCAGAAGGGCCTCAACACCCTGAAGAACAAGGAGACCGACCTGCCCTCCCCCCAGAAGAGAGGGGTGTGCACCGCCGTTCGTACCTCTACCCCCAAGAAGCCCAACTCCGCTCTGCGGAAGATCGCCCGTGTGCGCCTGACCAACGGCTACGAGGTCACCGCCTACATCCCCGGTGTGGGCCACAACCTGCAGGAGCACTCTGTGGTCATGATCCGCGGCGGCCGTGTGAAGGACCTGCCCGGCGTGCGTTACCACATCATCCGCGGCAGCCTGGACACCCAGGGCGTCAGCGGCCGCATGCAGGCCCGCTCCAAGTACGGCGCCAAGCGCCCCAAGGCCGGTAAGAAGTAATCTCTGGCTGACCCGACAAATTTGACTTTTTGCGCTCAGCGCAAAGCAGCCGCTTTGCCGTGAGTCGCTTACCATAGAATCCGGTACCGCGTACAGGGATCTGGGAAGCTCTCAAGGCAGGCACGGGGCGGGAAGCCCCGCCCCACACGGAAAGCCCAAGGCTTTTCGAGTACCTATGAAATCATTCTTTTATGAAGGAGGGAAGCAAAGTGCCCAGAAGAGGAAACGTACCCAAGCGGGAAGTGTTGCCCGATCCTATGTACCGCTCCGTACTGGTAACCAAGCTGATCAACAGCGTGATGCTGGACGGCAAGAAGGGCGTGGCCCAGAAGGTGGTCTACGGCGCCTTTGACATCGTCAAGGAAAAGACCGACAAGGACCCTGTGGAGGTGTTCACCGCCGCGCTGGAGAACATCATGCCTTCCCTGGAGGTCAAGGCCCGCCGCGTGGGCGGCGCCACCTACCAGGTGCCTGTGGAAGTCCGCCCCGAACGCCGCCAGACCCTCGGCCTGCGGTGGCTCACCACCTACGCCCGGGCCCGCAGCGAGCGGACCATGAAGGAGCGTCTGGCTGGCGAGCTCATGGATGCCGCCAACAACACCGGCTCCGCCGTGAAGCGCCGCGAGGATATGCACAAGAACGCAGAGGCCAACAAGGCATTCGCGCACTTCCGCTGGTAATCTGGAGGAAAGAGAAGAATGGGACGTAAAGTTACGCTGGAAAACACCAGAAACATCGGCATCATGGCCCACATCGATGCCGGTAAAACCACCACCACCGAGCGTATCCTGTACTACACCGGCGTGAACTACAAGCTGGGCGAGACCCACGACGGTACCGCCACCATGGACTGGATGGCCCAGGAGCAGGAGCGCGGCATCACCATCACCTCTGCCGCCACCACCTGCTACTGGACCGGCAGCGCCGGCCAGTTCCCCCAGACCCGGATCAACATCATCGACACCCCGGGTCACGTGGACTTCACCGTAGAGGTGGAGCGCTCCCTGCGCGTGCTGGACGGTTCCGTCACCGTCATGTGCGCCAAGGGCGGCGTGGAGCCCCAGTCTGAGACTGTGTGGCGCCAGGCCGACCACTACAAAGTCCCCCGCATGATCTACGTCAACAAGATGGACATCATGGGCGCGGACTTCTTCAACGTACTGAACATGATCCACGACCGCCTGAAGTGTAACGCCGTGCCCATCCAGCTGCCCATCGGCAGTGAGGAGACCTTCAAGGGCATCATCGACCTGGTGGAGATGAAGGCCGACGTCTACTACGACGTGGAAGGCAAGGACATGCGCGTGGAGGACATCCCCGAGGACATGATGGACCTGGCCCAGGAGTACCGCACCAAGCTCATCGACGCCTGCGCCGACCTGGACGAGGAGCTCATGATGCTCGCCCTGGAGGAGCAGCCCATCCCCACCGAGATGATCCGCGCCGCCCTGCGCAAGGGCACCGTGGAGAACCTGCTGGTCCCCGTGACCTGCGGCTCCTCCTACCGGAACAAGGGCGTGCAGAAGCTGCTGGACGCCATCGTGGACTTCATGCCCTCTCCCCTGGACATCCCCGCCATCAAGGGCGTGGATCCCGACAGCGGCGAGGAGGACGAGCGTCCCGCCGACGACAACGCGCCCTTCTCCGCCCTGGCCTTTAAGATCGCCGCCGACCCCTACGTGGGCCGTCTGTCCTTCATCCGGGTGTACTCCGGCGTGCTCAACGCCGGCACCGCCGTGCTCAACTCCACCAAGAAGCAGAGAGAGCGCATCGGCCGCATCCTGCAGATGCACGCCAACCACCGGGAGGACATCGAGACCGTCTACTCCGGCGACATCGCCGCCGTGGTGGGCCTGAAAAACTCCACCACCGGCGACACCCTGTGCGACGACAAGGCTCCCATCATCCTGGAGTCCATGGAGTTCCCCGAGCCCGTCATCCGGGTGGCCATCGAGCCCAAGACCAAGGCCGGCCAGGAGAAGATGGGCGTGGCCCTGATGAAGCTGGCCGAGGAGGACCCCACCTTTAAGACCTACACCGACGAGGAGACCGGCCAGACCATCATCGCTGGCATGGGTGAGCTCCACCTGGAGATCATCGTGGACCGTCTGCTTAGGGAGTACAAGGTGGAGGCCAACGTGGGCGCACCCCAGGTGGCCTACAAGGAGACCATCAAGAAGTCTGTGGAGCAGGACACCAAGTATGCCCGCCAGTCCGGCGGTAAGGGCCAGTATGGCCACGTCAAGATCCGTGTGGAACCCAACGAGTCCGGCAAGGGCTACGAGTTCGTCAACGAGATCGTGGGCGGCGCCATCCCCAAGGAATATATCCCCGCCGTGGACGCCGGTATTCAGGGCGCCATGGAGTCCGGCATCCTGGCCGGCTACCCCGTGGTGGACGTGAAGGTCACCCTGTACGACGGCTCCTTCCACGAGGTGGACTCCTCCGAGATGGCCTTTAAGATCGCCGGTTCCATGGCCTTCAAGGAGGCCTGCCGGAAGGCCAACCCCTGCCTGCTGGAGCCCATCATGAAGGTCTCCGTCATCGTCCCCGAGGATTACATGGGCGACGTCATCGGCGATCTGAACTCCCGCCGCGGCCAGATCCAGGGCATGGAGGCCCGCCCCGGCGCCCAGCAGATCGACGCCCTGGTTCCCCTGTCCGAGATGTTCGGCTACGCCACCGACCTGCGTTCCCGGACCCAGGGCCGCGGGCAGTACTCCATGGAGCCCCACAGCTACGTGGAGATCCCCAAGTCCATCACCGACAAGATCGTGGAGAAGCGCAACGGGGGCGAATAAGCGGAATTTTCTCGGAATTGTGCAAGAAATCCGCATTTTCCCGTTGTAATTTCCAGCCGTATCCTGTACAATAGGATGCACCAGAAGTTCTCATGTTGAGATAGACAGTTTTGTCTTTATTTTGAGGAGGATTATCAATCATGGCCAAGCAAAAGTTTGAGAGAACCAAGCCCCACGTAAACATTGGCACCATCGGTCACGTTGACCATGGCAAGACCAC
>DXDK01000027.1 GCA_019115545.1 Candidatus Evtepia faecavium | reverse complement strand
GATCTGGTACAGGGAGCCGGGCCGGTGGGGCAGGACCACCATGAGGGAGGTCTTGTCCGCCCCGGGGTAGATCTCCAGCTTCTTGGAGATGCAGATGAACCGGGTGTAGTTGTTGCTCCGGTCCTGGATGTCTGCGGCCAGCCGCTCCAGGCCGTAGAGCTCAATGCAGCGGTGGGAGGAGATGGCGGCCACGTCGGTGCGGTCAGACTGGGCCACGGCGGCCGCAGCGGCGGCGGTGTTCTCGCAGGGGGTGACCTTCACGTCCTTGCCCAGCTTTTCCAGGAAGGCGGTGCACTGGCTGATGGCCTGGGGGTGGGAGAAAATCTCCTTGATGTCCTCCAGCTTGGTGCCCTTTTTGGCCACCAGGTTGTGGTCCACCTTCAGCCGGGTGGAGCGGACGATCTTAAAGCTGCTGTGGCGGAGCATCAGGTCATAGATCTGCTTGACGGAGCCGGCGGTGCTGTTCTCCAGGGGGAGCACGCCGTAGTCGCAGAAGCCGTTCTCGATGGCGGAAAAGACGCTCTCGAAGCTGCCGAAGTACATCACCTGGGGGTGCTTGAACATCTTCTCACAGGCCAGCTGGGAGTAGGCCCCCTCCACCCCCTGGCAGGCCACCGTGGCAGAGGGCGGGAAGAGGTTGGGGGTGCTCTCCATGGCGCTCTCGATCTCCTTGCGCAGGGCGGAGGGCTGGGGGTTCACCGCGTGCTGGTACCCCCGGCTGATCTCAAAGAGCATGGACCACAGGGCATAGCCGTACTGCGCCAGTTCCGGGGGGAGTTTGGCGGCAATGTCCGCCAGCTTCTCCCGCTCCCGGGCGGGGTCCAGGGTGGGCAGGCCCTGGGCCTTCTTCTCCTGGGCCACCTGGGCCACCACCTCCATCCGCTGGAGGAAGGCCTGGACCAGGGTGTCGTCAATGCCGTCGATTTTCGCTCTCAGTTCCTCTAAGTTCATTTCGCGTTGCTCCTTTTCTGCTGTTCTAGCCATGCGTCGTATACGGCAATGGCCGCCGCTGCCTCCAAGCAGGGCACCGCCCGGGGGACGATGCAGGGGTCGTGGCGGCCGTGGATCACTAACGTGGTATTCTCCCCCCGGGACAGGGACACGCTCTCCTGGGGCTGGCCGATGGAGGGGGTGGGCTTCACCGCCGCCTGGAAGACCAGGGGCATGCCGTTGGTGATGCCCCCCAGAATCCCCCCGGCGTGGTTGGTGCGGGTGCGCACCTGGCCGGTCTCGTCGAAGTAGAAGGGGTCGTTGTTCTGGCTGCCCCGGCGGTCGGCCACGGCAAAGCCGGCGCCGAAGGCCACCCCCTTCACCGCAGGGATGGCGAAGGCCAGCCGGGCGATGCGGTTTTCCATCCCGTCCAGCATGGGGTCCCCCAGGCCGGCGGGCAGGCCGATGACGGCGCACTCCACCAGGCCGCCCAGGGAGTCCAAATCCTCCTTGGCCTGGGCGATGGCCCCCTGCATCCTTGCCCCGGCGTCCGGGTCCAGGACAGGAAAGTCCCGTCCTCCCGGGGCCAGGAGGGTCTCCCGGTCCAGGTTCACGGGGTCATAGCCCTGGTCGGGGATGCCCCCCACGGCGGCAATGTGGGCCCCCACATAGATCCCCTTCCGGGCCAGGATCTGCTTGCAGATGCCCCCGGCGATGCACAGGGGGGCGGTGAGCCGGCCGGAGAAGTGGCCGCCTCCCGCCACGTCCTGAAAGCCCCCGTACTTCACCTGGGCGGTGTAGTCGGCGTGGCCAGGGCGGGGGATGTCTCGGAGGTTGTCATAGTCCCCCGACCGGGTGTTGGTGTTGCGGATGAGGGCGGCCAGGGGGGCGCCGCAGGTGTACCCCCCCGCCAGGCCGGAGAGGATCTCCGGCCGGTCCCCCTCCTTCCGGGTGGTGGCCCAGGGGCCCCGGCCCGGGGCCCGGCGGTCCAGGAAGCTCTGCAGCTCCTCCAGGTCCACCCGCTCTCCGGCGGGCAAGCCGTCCACCGTCACCCCGATGGCCGGGGCGTGGGATTGGCCAAAGATGGAAACGGTCAGCTGACCGTGGTAAATACTGCTCATGGTAATGTCCTCATTATTATGAAAGATCCAGGGGCATCCGTCAAGCGGATGGAAGGATTTCCTGGCGTTTGTCCCCTCACGGCTCCAGGAAATCCTCCACTTTTTTCCCCAGGGCCCGCAGGTCCCGCCAGAATGTGGGGTAGGACTTCTCCACCGCCTGGGCCCCGGTGATGGTCACCGGCCCCTCGCAGGCGCCGGAGGCCACGGCGGCGGCCATGGCGATGCGGTGGTCCCCGGCGGCGTCCGTCCGGCCCCCCGGCAGGCGGGGCCGGCCCTGGATCACCAGGCCGTCCTCCGTCACCGTCACGTCCCCTCCCAGGGCCCGGAGGGCCCGGGCGGTGGTCTCCAGCCGGTCGGACTCCTTTAGCCGCAGCCGGGCCGCCCCGGTGATGGTGGTGGTGCCGGGGACGGCGGCGGCCGCCGCCGCCAGAACGGGGACCAGGTCGGGGATGTCCCGGGCGTCGATCTCGGTGGGGCGCAGGGGGCCGCGGAAGGCGGTCACCCGGTCCCCGGTGGCCCTCATTCGGGCCCCCATCCGGGCCAGGACGGCGCACACCGCCTTGTCCCCCTGGGGGGAGGCCAGGTCCAGGCCGGTGACGGTGACGCTCTCCCCTCCCAGGGCCCCCAGGCACAGCCAGGGGGCGGCGTTGGACCAGTCCCCCTCCACCTGGACCAGGGCCGGACCCCGGTAGGGGTGGGGGGACACCGTCCAGCCCGTCTCCCGCTCCCGGGGGACCACCCCGAACCGGGCCAGGGCCCGGAGGGTGAGGTCGATGTAACTGGCGGACTCCCGGGGACCCGTCACGGCGAGGGTGCTCTTCCCCGCCAGCAGGGGCAGGGCGAAGAGCATCCCGGAGATGAACTGGGAGGACACATCCCCCGGCAGGGTGTATTCCCCCGGCCGGAGCTGGCCCTGGATGGTGAGCACGTTGTCCCGGGGGCGGAGATGGATCTCGCATCCCCCGGCCTCCAGCTGCTCCGTCAGGGGCCCCATGGGCCGCTGGGCCAGCCGGCCGGCCAGGTGGAAGGTGGCCTGGGCCCCCAGGGCCCCCGCCACCGGCAGGAGGAAGCGGAGGGTGGAGCCGCTCTCCCCGCAGTCCAAGTGGCAGGGGGCGGGGACGTCCCCCCGGTCCAGGGGGGTCACGTCATACCCTCCCGCCCGGGGGCGGATGTGGGCCCCCAGGGCGTTCAGGCACCGGACGGTGGCCTCGATGTCCTGGGAGGTCTGGGGGCAGACCACCTGGACGGGGCGCTGCCCCAGGGCGGCGCAGATCAGCAGCCGGTGGGCCGCCGACTTGGAGGGCACGGCGGCCAGGGTGCCCTCGGCACAGCCGGGCTGAATGGTGACGGTCATTGCCCCAACCCCCTTTCGATCCAGGTCTTCAGCTCTCCCACCGGAACGGGGACCAGCTGGCTGCGTCCCCAGGCGGTGGGGACCACCAGGGAGATGGTGTCCCCCGCCCGCTTCTTGTCGGAGAGGGTCTTTTCATACAGGTCCCCGGCGGCGTAGTCCGTGGCGGTGGGCAGGCGGTACCGGGCCAGCAGCCCCTCCAGCCGGGGCAGGACCGCCGGGGGGCACTTCCCAAAGGCCACCGCCCCCCGGGTCACCAGGGTCATGCCGATGGCCACCGCCTTGCCGTGGGAGATCTGGTAGCCGCTGCAGGCCTCCACCCCGTGGCCGATGGTGTGGCCCAGGTTCAGCAGCTGCCGGGCCCCGGTGTCGAACTCGTCCTGCTCCACCAGGTCCCGCTTGTGGGCGATGCACCGGGCCACCACCTCCTCCGGGTCGGCCCGGAGGTCGATGGTCTCCAGGGTGTCCAGCAGCCCGGCGTCCCCGATCATGCCGTACTTGATGACCTCGGCGCAGCCGTCGGCAAAGTCGGCCTCGGGGAGGGTGGCCAGGGTGTCCAGGTCGCACAGGACGGCTTTCGGCTGGTAGAAGGCCCCCGCCAGGTTCTTGCCGTTTTCCAGGTCGATGGCGGTCTTTCCCCCCACCGAGGCGTCCACCGCCGCCAAAAGGGTGGTGGGCACCTGGAGGAAGGGGATCCCCCGGAGGTAGGTGGCGGCGGCAAACCCCGTCAGGTCCCCCACCACGCCGCCCCCCAGGGCGATGAGGCCATCGGCCCGGGTGAGGTGTTCCTGGGCCAGGTATTCCAGCAGGTTCAGGTAGGTGGCGCCGTTCTTATGCTCCTCCCCGGCGGGGAAGACGAAGGGGAGCACCCGGAAGTCCGCCCCCTCCAGGCTGGCCCGGAGGGGGTCCAGATAGCGGGGGGCCACGTTGGTGTCCGAGACCACGGCGGCGGTGCGGCCCTTCCACAGGCCCGCGGCGGTCTGGCCTACCTGGGCCAGCAGCCCCCGGCCGATGGTCACGTCATAGGTATGAGAGGCTTTCACGGTGACGGTGGTCATTTCCCGTCCACCTCCTCCTTGATCTTGCGGCCCTCGTCCAGCAGGCGGCAGAGGGCGGGAAAGTCCTCCGCCTCCAGGGCGTTTTTGTACTGGTTGAGGTTGCCGATGAGGGTGTCCAGCTCGAAGAGCAAATTCTTCTTGTTCTCCAGGAAAAGCTCGGCCCACATGGAGGGGTTGAGCCAGGCCACCCGGGTGAGGTCCTTGTAGCTGCCGGCGGAGAAGCCGTCGTGCCCCCGGGCGGTGGGGCTTTTGATGTAGGCGTTGGAGATCACATGGGCCATCTGGGAGGTGAAGGCGATGCGCTGGTCGTGCTTCTCCGCCGTGGTGATGGACACCCGGCCGAAGCCCACCGGCGCCAGGAGTTTTTTCGCCCGGTCCAGCAGGCGGATGTCGTCAAAGGTGGGGGGCACCAGCACCATGGGGGCCCCGTCAAAGAGGTCGGCCCGGCTGTACTTGAAGCCGGAGAAGTGGGTCCCCGCCATGGGGTGGCCCCCCAGGAAGGGGAAGCCATACCGCTGGGCCAGGGGGAAAACCGCCTGGCACACCTTCTCCTTGGTGCCGGCGCAGTCGATGACCATGGTGTGGGACTGGAGCAGGGGCGCCAGGCGCTCCATGTGCTCCACCACCGCCTCGGGATAGGTGGCCAGGAGGAGCAGGTCCAGCTCCCCCAGGCGCTCGTCGGTGAGGGGGCCCTGGATGGCCTGGGCGATCTGGGCAAACTCGGTGATGGAGGGGTCCCGGTCCCACCCCAGAACGGTGACGGAGGGGTCCCGGCGGAAGGCCTTGGCCAGGGACCCGCCGATGAGGCCTAAGCCGATGATGCCGACGGTCATCCCTGCATCGCCTCCCGGATCCGGAAGATCTTCCGGGCGGTCTGGGCAAACTGCTCCGGGGTGAGGGACTGGGCCCCGTCGCACAGGGCGTGGGGGGGATCGTTGTGGACCTCGATCATGATCCCGTCTGCCCCGGCGGCGGCGGCGGCCATGGCCATGGGCTCCACCAGGTAGGCGTGGCCGGTGCCGTGGCTGGGGTCCACCACCACCGGCAGGTGGGTCAGCCCCTTCAGGACGGGCACCACCGACAGGTCCAGGGTGTTCCGGGTGTAGGTGGACTCATAGGTGCGGATGCCCCGCTCGCAGAGGATCACGTTCTCGTTGCCGTTGGCCATGATGTACTCGGCGCTCATGAGCAGCTCCTTGATGGTCCCCGCCAGGCCCCGCTTGAGGAGGATGGGCTTGTTGGTCTTGCCCAGCTCCTTGAGCATGTCGAAGTTCTGGGTGTTCCGGGCCCCCACCTGGATCACGTCCACCTCCTCAAAGAGGTCCAGGTTGCGGATGTCCATCAGCTCCGTGACGATGGGCAGGCCGGTGGCCTTCTTGGCCTCCAGGAGCAGGCGGATGCCCTCCTCCCCCAGGCCCTGGAAGTCGTAGGGGGAGGTGCGGGGCTTGAAGGCGCCCCCCCGGAGGAAGGCCGCCCCGGCCTTCTTCACCTCCTGGGCTACGAAGGTGATCTGCTCCTCGGTCTCCACCGAGCAGGGCCCGGCGATGAGGGCGAAGTGTCCCCCGCCGATGGACGCCGGCCCGGCCTGGATCACGGAGTCCTCGGGGTGGAACTTGCGGTTGACCGCCTTGAAGGGGTCCGACACCCGGGTGACGGACTCCACGATGTCCAGGCTCTGGATCATCTCCATGTCCACCTTTTCGGTGTTGCCAATGAGGCCCAGGACGGTCTGGTACTCTCCCTTGGAGACGTGGACCCCTAAATTCTGCTCCTCCAGCCAGTGGATGAGGTGTTGGGTGCGCTCCGGCGAGGCGCCGGGTTTCAAGACTGCGATCATAGTGATATTCTCCTTTCTGGTGTGCCCCACGCCATCTTTCCGGGCGGCGCTTGCAACATAAAAACGCCACACAGATGGGAATCTGTGTGGCGTGGGTGATCTTCGGTATCCAATGGAAGGCCCCTGAACTTATCCAGCACAAATTGCCATTACCCTATTCCCTTGCAGGTCATAAAGTAATAGTAGGTAAAGGCGAACTGGTTGTGGTTGGAAACGGTCTGGATGCCCATAGGAACTGTCCTCCCCATGAAATACAAGGGTATTTTATCACCCTTTTTTCCGGGCGTCAAGGGGTTCGGCAAACTTATTGCATCATAATTTAAAAATTATATAAAGGGTCAAAATGGAAGGCTTGACAGGCGCAACTTTTTGCGCTACAATTCATATAAATACGAAACTCATACCGTTTTTTCAAAGGAGGTTCCCATGCAGATTCCAGACGGCCACTACCTCTTCGGCACCGTAAAAGTGGGGGAACGGGGACAGATCGTCATCCCCAAAGAGGCCAGGGAGGTCTTTCACATCCAGCCGGGGGACACCCTCATCGTCCTGGGGGACGAGAAGTGGGGCATCGCCGTGACCAAAGCCGACGTGCTGGAGGCCCACGCCAAGCACGTCTTTGACCTGATGAACGGAGGCGACCGCCATGACCCTTGAGGACACCACCCTCCCCTTCCTGGCCCAGGACTGCCGCCAGGCCTTCGGCCCCACCGAGGGGGACACGATTTACCAGCAGACCGAAGCCCGGTTCCAGGCCCTCTTGGCCCAGGCCGACGACCGGGGCAGTCCCGCCATCCGGGACCACCTGGCCCGGAAGCTCCTGCCGCCCCTGGCTTTCTATCAAGTGCTCCGGGCCCGGGGGATGGACCAGGCTGCCGCCCTGGACCAGGTCCGCCAGGAGACCCGCCAGGCTGCCCAGAACAAGAAACGGGATATGGCCTCCCTGACCCGCCTCCCTTTCGCTTACACCTTGTACCGTTTGGGGGTCAAAAGATACCTGGCCAAGTCCTTTCCCCCGGCAGGGTGGGACACCCAATGGGTCCGCTGCGACGGAAAAGAGATTCACTTCAACCTCCGTACCTGCCTCTACCAGGAAGTTACCCAGGCCCTGGGCTGCCCGGAGCTGTGCCCCCTGTACTGCGAGAACGACGACATCGCCTTCTCCGGCCTGGCCCCTAAGATCCTTTTCCGCCGAACCGGAACCCTGGCCAGCGGAGCTCCCTGCTGTGACTTCCATTTCCTCCGCAGCCGATAAACACCATACCAAAGCGTCACACGGGCACAGAGATCCCCTCTCTGTGCCCGTGCGCCGTTCTCAGATTTCTTTCCGTTTTTCCTCAGGTCATCTTCTCCTGCTTCACCTTTTTGTCGATGACGTGCCGGGAGGCCAGCTCGTCCCGGACCTCCTCCAGGCTGATGCCCAGCTGGAGCATGAGGACCATCACGTGGTAGGCCAGGTCGGCGATCTCGTAGATGGTCTCCTTCTTGTCCTCGGCCTTGCCGGCGATGATGACTTCGGTGGACTCCTCCCCCACCTTTTTGAGGATCTTGTCGATGCCCTTCTCAAAGAGGTAGGAGGTGTAAGACCCCTCCTTGGGGTCCTCCTTCCGGCCCCGGAGCATGTCCATGAGGCCCTGGAGGGTGAAGGCAGTGTTCTCCTCACTCTCAAACAGGGGGTTATGGAAGCAGGACTCCGCCCCGGTGTGGCAGGCGGGGCCGTCCTTGTTCACCCGGACCACCAGGGCGTCGTAGTCACAGTCGGCGGTGATGTCGATGATGTGCTGCACCGCCCCGGAGGTCTCCCCCTTCCGCCAGAGTTCCTGGCGGGAGCGGCTCCAGAAGCAGGTGCGCTCCTCTTTCATGGAGATCTCCAAACTCTCCCGGTTCATATAGGCCAGGGTGAGCACCTGGCCGCTCTTCCCATCCACCACGATGGCGGGGATGAGGCCCTTGTCGTAAAATTTCAGCTGTTCCATGGTCTGCTTGTCCAGCATGGTTCTTCTCCTCCCAATCTCTCAGCGCACGGGAATGCCGTGGTCCCGCAGGGTGTTTTTCAGGTGGGGGATGGCGATCTCCCCAAAGTGGAACACCGAGGCCGCCAGCCCTGCGTCCACCCCCGGCAGGGCCTGGAAGAGGTCCACGAAGTCCTGGACCTTCCCCGCGCCCCCGGAGGCGATCACCGGGACCTTCACCGCGTTACACACGGCGGAGAGCATCTCCAGGTCAAAGCCCCCCTTGACCCCGTCGGTGTCGATGGAGTTGACCACCACTTCCCCGGCGCCCAGGTCCACGCAGTGTTTGATCCAGCCGATGGCCTCCATCCCCGTGTCGTCCCGGCCTCCCCGGGCGAAGACCCGGAACTGGCCCTCCACCCGCTTCACGTCGGCGGAGAGGACCACGCACTGGCTGCCGTACCGCAGGGCGGCCTGGCGGATCAGGTCGGGGTTGCGGATAGCCCCGGAGTTCACGCTCACCTTGTCCGCCCCGCACTTGAGGACCCGGTCGAAGTCCTCCAGGGTGTTGATGCCGCCCCCCACGGTGAGGGGGATGAACACCCGGCTGGCCGTCTGGCGCAAGATGTCGGTGAACAGCCCCCGGCCCTCGGCGGAGGCGGTGATGTCGTAAAACACCAGCTCGTCGGCCCCGCTCTTGGTGTAGTACTCCGCCAGTTCGATGGGGGAGTTCACGTCGTGGAGGCCTTCAAAGTTGACCCCCTTCACCACCCGGCCGTCCTTCACGTCCAGGCAGGGGATGATGCGTTTGGTGATCATAGCTGCGCTCCTTTCCCCAGGGCGATGGCCTGGGCCAGGTCGATGGCCCCGGTGTAATAGGCCTTGCCGATGATGGCCCCGGCCACCCCGGCCGCCTTCAGGGCCCGGATGTCCTCCAGGGAGGACACGCCCCCCGAGGCGATAATGTCCATAGAATACCGCTGGGCCAGGGTGCGGTAGAGGGCCCGGTTGGTCCCCTCCATGGCCCCGTCCCGGGAGATGTCGGTGCAGATGATGGTCTTGACCCCCAGCCGCTCCATCCGGTCGAAGAAGGCCTCCCAGCCTGTCTGGCTGGTCTCCAGCCAGCCCTTGATGGCCACCTTGCCGTCCTTCAGGTCGGCCCCCACGGCGATCTTGTCGCCGTATTCGGCCACGGCCCGGGCGGTGAAGTCCGGGTCGGTGACGGCGGCGGTGCCTAAAATCACCCGGCTGGCCCCGGCGTCTAAATACCGCCGGAGGGTGTCCATGTTCCGGATGCCGCCCCCCACCTCCACGAAGAGGCCGGTCTGGGCGGCGATCCTCTCGATGGTGGGCAGGTTGGTGGTCTGGCCGGTTTTGGCCCCCTCCAGGTCCACCAGGTGGAGGTGGGTGGCCCCGGCGGCCTCAAACTGCGCTACGGTGTGCAGGGGGTCGGCGTCGTAGACCGTCATCTGGTTGTAGTCCCCCTGGTACAGGCGGACAGCCTGGCCCCCGAAGAGGTCGATGGCAGGCAGAATGATCATCTCACCAGCTCCCTTCGCAGAAGGTTTTCAGGATGGCCAGGCCCACGTCCCCGCTCTTTTCCGGGTGGAACTGGCAGCCCATCACATTGCCCCTGGCCACGGCGGCGGTGAGCTGGGCCCCGTACTCTGTGGTGGCGATCACCGCCGGGGCGCAGTCGGTGGCATAGTAGGAGTGGACGAAGTAGACGCAGTCCCCCTCCTCCACCGAGGCCAGCAGGGGGTGGCGCACGCCCCCGGGGAAGTGGAGGGCGTTCCACCCGATGTGGGGAATCTTATAGTCGGCGGGGATGACCCCCTCCATGGGGACCACCTTCCCCGGGATCAGGCCTAAGCCCTTCCAGGTGCCAAACTCGTGGCTCTCCTCAAAGAGCAGCTGCATCCCCAGGCAGATGCCCATGAGGGGCTTGCCGGCGGCGGCCTCCTCCTGGATGACCCGGTCCAGCCCGGTCTGGCGGAGCTTGGCCGCCGCGTCGGCGAAGGCCCCCACCCCCGGCAGGAAGAGCTTGTCCGCCTGGCGGAGGAGGGCTGGGTCGCCGGTGACCACCGGCTGCTGGCCGATGGCCTCCAAGGAACGGCAGAGGGAGAAGAGGTTCCCCACGCCGTAATCAATCACTGCAATCATACGAGACTTCCTTTCGTGGAGGGGATGTCGTCGTCCCCCGTGAGGGCCACCGCCTGCTTCAGGCTGCGGCCGGCGGCCTTGAAGACCCCCTCCAGGATGTGGTGGCTGTTCTCCCCCGCCACCTTCCGCAGGTGGAGGGTGCAGCCGGCTTTCCGGGTAAAGGCCAGCCAAAACTCCTTGGCCAGTTCTGTATCAAAGGTGCCCACCTTGGCCGTGGGCAGGGCCACGTCCCAGCAGAGCATCCCCCGGCCGGAGAGGTCCACCGCCCCCAGGATGAGGGTCTCGTCCATGGGCAGCAGGCTCTGGCCGAAGCGCTCCACCCCCCGCATCTCTCCCAGGGCCTGGGCGAAGGCCTGCCCCAGGCAGATGCCCACATCCTCCACGGTGTGGTGGTCGTCCACCCAGGTGTCCCCGGTGCAGGCGACGGTGAGGTCAAACTTCCCGTGGCGGGCAAAACCGGTGAGCATGTGGTCGAAAAAACCCACCCCGGTGTGGATGTCATACCTCCCGGTGCCGTCCAGGTTCACCGTGAGGGTGATGTCGGTCTCCCCGGTTGTTCGGGTGACTTGGGCTTGGCGCATTCAGGCTCCCTCCTCTTCCAGAATGGTTTGGACCACCGCCAGGAAGGCCTCCATCTCCGCCGGGGTGCCGATGGTCACCCGGTTGTAGGAGGCGATGGCGGGGTCGGAAAAGTGGCGGATCAGGACCCCCTTCTCCTTGCACTTGCGGTACAGGGTCTCCCCGGCCACCTTGGGGTGGGTGACGAAGAGGAAGTTGGCCTGGGAGTCCGGCAGGGTGAAGCCCAGGGCCCGGAGGGCCCGGGCGGTGCGTTCCCGGGTGGCCATGATCTCCCGGGCCTTTTCCCGGAAGTAGCCGTCGGAGTCCACCGCCGCCGCCCCCAGCTTCAGGGTGAGGCGGTTGACGTTGTAGGGATTGGTGGAGTACTTGAGCTTCTCCAGGTCCTGGATCAGGGCACGGCTGCCCAGGGCGAAGCCCAGCCGGGCCCCGGCCATGGACCGGGACTTGGAATAGGTCATCACCACCAGAAGGTTGTCGTACTTCTGGAGCAGGGGCACGGCGGAGTCGGCGCCGAAGTCCACGTAGGCCTCGTCCACCACCACCACGTGGTCAGGGTTGGAGGCCACGATGGCCTCCACCTGGTCCAGGGGGAGGGCGATGCCCGTGGGGGCGTTGGGGTTGGGGAAGACGGTGAGTTTCTCCTTCCCCTGCATCCCCGCCGCGTCGATGGTGAAATCCTCCCGGAGGGGGACGGTCTCATAGGCCACCCCGTGGAGGCCGGCAAAGACGGGGTAGAAGCTGTAGGTGAGGGCGGGGAACACCGCCCCGTCGGCCCCGAAGGCCATGAAGGCGAAGTTTAAAATATCGTCCGACCCGTTGGAGAGGAAGACCTGCGCCGCCTCCACCCCGTAGAGCCCTGCCAATTTGGCCCGCAGGGCGGTGCCCTCCGGGTCGGAGTACAGCCGCAGGTCGGCCAGGTCCTGCTCCGTCAGGGCCGCCAGCACCGCCGGGGCGGGGGGGTAGGGGGACTCATTGGTGTTGAGTTTGATGTACTGCTGGTCCCGGGGCTGCTCCCCGGGGGTGTACGCCTCCAGCCCGGCGTACTGGGGGTGGAGGAAGCGGCTCATTTCGTCCCCTCCGCCACCTTGGGGTCAAAGCGGATGTCCACGCTGCGGGCGTGGCCGGTGAGGCCCTCCTTCTTGGCGAAGGTGGACACGGAGAACTGGGCCTTCTCCAGGGCGGGCTTGGTGTAGTAGGTGTACTGCATCTTCTTCACGAAGTCATCCACCGACAGGGGGCTGGAGAACCGGGCGGTGCCGCTGGTGGGCAGGGTGTGGTTGGGCCCGGCAAAGTAGTCCCCCAGGGCCTCGGGGCAGTTGCGGCCCAGGAAGATGGAGCCGGCGTTGCGGATCCTGTCCAGGTAGTCGAAGGGCTGGTCCACGCAGACCTCCAGGTGCTCCGGGGCGATCTCGTTGGCGATGTCCACCGCGGCGTCCAGGGACTGGGCCACAATGATCTTGCCGTTGCGGTCGATGGAAGCCCGGGCAATGTCCTGCCGCTTGAGCTTGGGCAGCTGCTCCTCAATGGCCCCCTGGACCGCCAGGGCCAGGTCCTCACTGTCGGTGACCAGCACCGCCGAGGCGTTCTTGTCGTGCTCGGCCTGGCTGAGGAGGTCTGCCGCCACGATCTGGGGGTTGCAGGCCCCGTCGGCGATCACCAAAATCTCACTGGGGCCGGCCACCATGTCGATGCCCACCTGGCCAAAGACCTGCTTCTTGGCCTCGGCCACGAACTGGTTGCCGGGACCCACGATCTTGTCCACCTTGGGCACGCTCTCGGTGCCGTAAGCCAGGGCGGCCACCGCCTGGGCGCCCCCCACCCGGAAGACCCGGTCCACCCCGCACACCCGGGCGGCGGCCAGGATGTTGGGGGCGATCTTCCCGTCCTTCCCCGGGGGGGTGACCATGCAGATCTCCTTCACCCCCGCCAGCTTGGCGGGGATGGCGTTCATCAAAACGCTGGAGGGATAGGCCGCCGTGCCTCCGGGGACATAGAGGCCCACCCGCTCCAGGGGCAGGACCTTCTGCCCCATAAGGATGCCCCCCTCGTCGTTGACCAAAAAGCTGCTGCGCACCTGGTGCTGGTGGAAGGCGGCGATGCGCTCGGCCGCCCGGTAGAGGATGTCCACCAGGGTGGGGTCGGCGGCCCGGAGGCCCTCCTCCAGGGCCCCGGGGCCCACCTCTACGGTGGAGAGCTCCACCCCGTCAAACTGCTGGGTGTATTTCTTCAAAGCGGCGTCTCCGTTGGCCTTCACGTCGGCCAGGATGGCCCGGACGGGCTCCGCCACGGAGTCCACCGGGTCCTCCCGGGCAAAAATCGTGGCGCGGTCGGTCTCCGCTTCCTTCAGGATCCGAATCATTTCTTCTCTGCCTCCTTGGCGGCCACCTGGGCTTTCAGCCCCTGGTAGAGGGTCTGGATGGCCTCGTGCTTGAACTTGAAACTCACCTTGTTGGCGATGAGCCGGGCGCTGATGGGAACGATGGTCTCGATGGGGAGCAGGTCGTTCTCCCGCAGGGTGGTGCCGGTCTCCACGATGTCCACGATGACGTCGGTGAGGTCCAAAATCGGGGCGATCTCAATGGACCCGTGGAGGCGGATGATGTCAATGTCCCGGCTGCGGGCGGCGTAGTAGGTGCGGGTGATGTTGGGAAACTCCGTGGCCACCCGGAGGGTGCGGTCGGGGTCGTCCCGGAAGCCGGTCTTGGCGGCCACGCACATGCGGCACTTGCCCACGTCCAGGTCCAGCAGCTCGTAGATGTCCGGGCCGTACTCCAGGAGGATGTCCTTGCCGGCCACCCCCACATCGGCGGCCCCCCGCTCCACGTACACCGGCACGTCGGAGGGTTTGACCCAGAAGTACCGCACCCCGGCCTCCGGGTTTTCAAAGATCAGCTTCCGCTTGGGGTCCAGCAGTTCCTCACAGGGAAAACCCGCCTGGGCGAACATGGCGTACACCCGCTCCCCCAGCCGGCCCTTGGGCAGGGCCACGTTGAGAAATTCCTTCATGCCTGCTTCCCTCCTCTCAGGTCCAGGGTCTCCTTCCCCTGCAGCCCCTCGGCCTGGCGGCGGGCCAGGGCCCGCTTCCCCCGGCCTGCCAGAGCGGCCAGACGGCGGGTGAGGGCCTGCAGGTCGGTGGTGTCATCGTAGAGCACCAGCACATCTGCGTCATACTGGGGCCGGGCGGGGCCCAGGCGCTCCAGCTCGTTGAGGTAGATGGCAAAGCCCATGGCGCCGCATCGCTTGCCCATTTTCTCTACCATTTTATCATATTGCCCGCCGGAGAGCACCCCCGCCGCCAAATTTTTTAGGAAGCCCCGGAACACCAGGCCGCTGTAGTAGTCCATGTCTCCCTCTACGGAGAAGTCCAGGTAGACCTTGTCCCCCAGGCCGTTGGCCTTTAACAGGGTGCAGAGGCTGCTGAGCTCCTCCCAGGCTTCCCGGGTCTTTTTCCCCCCTACGCACAGGGGGGCCAGCTCCGCCAGGACGGTGTCCATGGTGCCGTAGGTGGTCACCAGCCGCTCCAGCAGGGCCTGGACGGTGCCGCTGAGGCCCTTCCGCCGGCAGAAGTCCCCCAGGGCCGCCAGGTTCTTGGCCCGGACGGCGGCCATCACCTCGGGATAGTCGGCCTCCTCCACCCCGGCGGCCTCCATGAAACCGGACACCAGCCCCACGTGGGACACGTCCAGCACATAGTCCGGGCTGATGGCCGCCAAACTCTCCACCGCCAGGGCGATGACCTCGTAAAGGTGGTAGAGGTCCAAATCCCCGATGCACTCCAGGCCGGTCTGGAGGATCTCCTGGAAGGCCTCGTCCCCCTTGCCGGAGCGGTAGACCGTCTCGTTGTAATACACCTTCCGGGGGCCGGCCTCCCCCTCTCGGGTGTTCTTGATGATGGAGAGGGTCACGTCCGGCTTCAGGGCCATGAGGACCCCCCGGGCATCGGTGAAGGTGATCATCCGGTCGCTGACCAGGAAGTCCTTGTTGCGGACGTAGAGGTCATACTCCTCAAACTTGCTCATCTTAAAACGGCGGTAGCCGTATCGCTCATATAACCCCCGCAGGCGGTACATGGTCTGCTCCTCCCTGCGCAGGATGTTCCAGTCCAGTTCCATGGCGTGGACTCCTTTCTCTCGGTTATTTAGTATGTTATCACACTA
>DXDK01000146.1 GCA_019115545.1 Candidatus Evtepia faecavium | reverse complement strand
TGATTCCTATTCTTTCACTGCGAAAGAAATGGAGGAACATATTGCACACTTGAAAGCCCTTGCCTCTCAGGACCCATCCAGAGCAAAGGCGCTTTCTATCGCTGCGCTTATTCGAATCGGCGTCCTGGAAGAGGACGGGACTCCGAAGGATACCATCGTTTCAAAGTAAAAGGAGGTGCGGGCACCTATGGAAATCAGCAAAGAGAGTGTTCAGGAACTCATCACGGAAATCACCTCCCTTTCCAAATGGCTCCCGGAATACGGGGTGCTTTTCTCAAAAATCGCAAACATGCTCACCGTCCTCAACGCCCTCTATGAGGCGGAGAGCTATATCGCATCCGACTACAAGGAACGGGTTCATCGCTGTATGGCCCGGATCCAGGCATTGGAACAGCAACTGGAGGAAAGATCATGATACACCCAGAAGAAAAAGCAAACGGTCTGTACTGCAACTTCATTGCGGTAAAGGACGGAAAAACCTATCCGATCAGCGAAATGAGCGTCCCTGATCTCGTAAGCATTTTGACTTATGCCGTAACCCAGGCCGCTTTCTACGGCCCGGACACCGTTAAAAAGCAGCTGGACGACGCCGCCGGGATTGGAGGCCATAATGGTAAAGATTCTTGAATACCCTTCCGAGAAGGACTGGATGGAGGTAAAGCGCCGTGCGCTGGTTACCGTAGGACTCTCTCCCGTGAACCTACCGGATAGCGGATGGAAACACAGTATCTTGGAGGCTCGTCACAGCCCCATCCGCCGTCTGCGTTACTCTTTCTATCTGGAAATCCCGTATTGGGTCTCCGTCCATCTCTGTCGGCACGTCCACGCCCAACCTTACGTCCGCAGCCAGCGGAACGACCGGCAGGATCAGTACGACCGCAACTGCGCCCCGCAAAACGCCATGGTTTCCATGATTTGGGACATGAGCGCAGAGGAACTGATGGAAATCGCCAACAAGCGTCTTTGTCAGCTTGCAGCGCCGGAGACACGAGCCGTTATAAAAGCTGTGTGCGACCTGGCCATCGGGGTGACTCCAGAACTGGAAGGCCTTCTCGTTCCCATGTGTAAATACCATGGCGGTGTGTGCCACGAGATGCACCCGTGTAAAGAAAGGAAGAAAGATGAATCGATACATCAGTGATCTGCATTTCGGCCACAAAAACGTCATCCGCTTTGATGGCCGCCCATTCAGCAGCACAGAGGAGATGGAGGACAAGCTCGTGGAAAATTGGAACCGGGTTGTCCGCCGCAACGACACAACATATATCCTCGGGGACTTCTGCTGGGGGAAGGAACCGGAGTGGATCCGCATCCTCTCCCGGCTCAGCGGAAACAAAGTCCTGATCCGTGGAAACCATGATCTGAAAACGATGTCCTCTGGACTTCGAAATCTATTCCAGGACGTCAAGGACTACAAGGAGATCGATGACAACGGCAGGAAAGTCATCCTGTGCCACTACCCCATGCTGTTCTATCGCGGCGGGTATCGGCCAGACTGCTTCATGCTCTGTGGCCACGTCCATGTCACCAGGGAGAACGACTACCTAGCCCAGTGGCGCGCTGCCATGCGAGCATCCCGAGCCCAGCCATCCGATAGTTTCTGCAACGTCATCAACGTCGGCTGTATGCTCCCATATGTGGACTACACCCCTCGCACACTGGATGAGCTCGTGGCGTCTCTGGAGGGCTTGGCATGACTCTGTATTTCCAGGATCGTTATGGGGACCTTCGGGAGATCGCCCAGGTCAGTGGAGAGGCCGAAGCCATGAAGCGGATCCACGCCTTCTGCGACGAACGGAACTTTACCATCTACTACGTAAGGACGTGGACCGCCCCCGTCAACGGGCGGGAAATGACAATATACGATGTTGGCAGTCATTCTGAATATTTTCTCATCGACCGAACAACATCATAGTCAGTAGAAACCGCGAAAAAAATAGGAGCGCGAATGCGCTCCTATTTTTAATTTAGAAATCCCGTGTTCTGTAATAACATGATCTCCATAGTTCATATGATGGTTTAGATAATGTACAAGGAGGAGGTACTGTGACAGATATTGATAAAAATCAACCGCTTTGCATTAGTGTTTTTAGAAATGGAAAAAACTCCACATCAAAACCTCAGTTCACAAAAAAGTGGATTGAGATGATAAACAAAATTGAAAAGAGCAAGGCAAACTGCCTTATAAAGTAACGGTGACAAGCTGTTTTCTTCATGATATAATAGGTGAGGAAAGCAGCTTGTTCCTATCTCTAAAGGAGATATGAATATGAAAGTAGCAATCTATTGTCGCCTATCCGAAGAAGATAGAAACAAGCAATTTGAAACCGATGACAGCAATAGTATCCAGAACCAAAAAGCTATGTTGCTTCAATATGTAGTAGAACAGGGGTGGGAGCTTTACAACATTTACAGCGATGACGACTACACCGGCTCTGATAGACGTCGACCGGAGTTCAATCGGCTGTTAAAAGACGCAGAGCAAAGAAAATTTGATATCGTC
Source organism: Candidatus Evtepia faecavium (assembly GCA_019115545.1). GTDB lineage: Bacteria > Bacillota > Clostridia > Oscillospirales > Oscillospiraceae > Evtepia > Evtepia faecavium. Next base: position 28,426 of record DXDK01000146.1, on the reverse strand, counting down.
CTCTGTAAAACACAATCTCGTTTCACCCGAGAGCTGGAACTGGTAGAGAAATATATCCACGGGTTGTTCCCGATTTGGGGTATTCGCTTTATCAGCATTGTAGACAATGCAGATACCGCCAACAAAGGAAACAAAAAATCCCGCCAGATCAACGGGTTGGTCAATGAATGGTACCTTGAGGACATGTCCGAGAACATCCGAAGCGTTCTAACAAACAGGCGTAAAAACGGTTTTCACATCGGTGCGTTTGCCCTTTATGGATATAAGAAAGATCCAGATCAAAAAGGGCATCTGATCATCGACGAAGAAGCCGCAGCCGTTGTCCGCGAAGTTTTTACCTTATTCTCGCAAGGGTATGGAAAGACTGCTATCGCACGTATGCTCAACGACAGGGGTATTCCGAATCCAACGGAGTATAAGCGTCTGCATGGCCTGCGTTACAAACAGCCAAAAACGAAAAACAGTACCCTCTGGAAGTACTTTGCTATTTCCGATATGCTGACCAACGAAATCTATATTGGCAACATGGTGCAGGGAAAATACGGTAGCGTCTCCTATAAGACAAAGCAGAATAAGCCCAGGCCTAAAAGTGAGTGGTATATCGTTGAGGGCACACATGAGCCAATTATTGATCGGGAGTTGTGGGACAAGGTACAGGCGTTGATCGAGCAGAAAGCAAAACCATTTGATGTGGGTACAATCGGTTTGTTCGCAAGAAAGGCCCGTTGCGCAAACTGCGGCTACACGATGCGTTCTGCTAAAAAACAGGACAACCGCTATCTGCAGTGCCCCACCCACCATGTAGCAAAGGATGCTTGTATTGGTTCCTTTATCTCCGTCGATAAGCTGGAAAGAATGGTTCTTGAAGAGCTCAATAGGCTGGCAAAAGAATATCTGGACAAAGACGAAGCAGAACAGAATATTGAATTCTGCAATAACCTGCAGGAACAAAAACAGAGCCTGCTGTCTGACATTGACACCTACAAGAAAAAATGCTCAGAATTTTCTAAAGGCATCCAATCGTTGTACTTGGATAAAGTCAAGGGTATCATATCCGAAAATGACTACATGGAAATGTCAAAAGACTTTTCCGAAGGACGTACCCGACTGGAACGTACTATTGCAGACACAGAGAAGAGATTGAAAGAAATCGAAGAAAAAATTAAAGTTGGCGACAACCGTCATCAACTGATCGAACAGTATGCTAACATGGACCACCTTACCCGTGAAATGGTCGAAATCCTTATCGATCATATCTACGTCGGCAAGCGTATCCCTAAGACACGAAACGTCCCAATCGAAATTCATTGGAATTTTTAACAGAAGTTGTTCATACGTGAACGTAGCCTGGGGAGGCTCGTTCCCACCAAAAACATAGCATTTTCAAGGCTTTTTTAACATGGTTGTTCTTACAAGGTCGTACCGTCCGCAGCCAGATCCTCCGTGAGGTCACAGATGGGGTCCCCCTTCACCCCGATGGAGGCCGCGGTCCAGGGGAAGCCGGAGGCCGCGGTGGGATAGATCCCCCCGGTGTGGTCCACGAAATAGGCGGCGAAGGCGGGGTTGTTCTGGATCTGGTCGTCGGTGAGGTTCCGGGTAAGCTGGTGGACGATGGCGGCGATCATCTCCAGGTGGCCCAGCTCTTCGGTGCCGATGTCCGTGAGCAGCGCCTGCACCGCTGGGTACGGCATGGCGTACCGCTGGGAGAGATACCGCAGGGAGGCCCCCAGCTCCCCGTCCGGCCCACCGGAGGGGAAAAGGCTACGGTTTTCCCGGTGAAAAAAGCCGCCCTCACAGCTTCAGGCGGTAGGTCAGGCACACCGTCCGGCTGGCCCGGTCCCAGCGGCAGTCGGCCAGGATGCTCTGGGCTGCCCGGTGCTTGGCCTGGGTGTCCGCCAGAGGGTCCTCCAGGGTGGCGAGGACGGTGTCCCAGCGGGCCTGAGCCTGGCCGGGGGCGGTTTGATCCAGGGCGGCCAGGTGCTGTCTCAGAGCGGCCTGCTGGTCCTGGAGGGCCCCCTTGGCCCGGCGGTACTCCGGCAGCGCCTCCGCCCCGCAGAGGTAGGCCTCCCGCAGCCGCTGCTCCCTCCGTTCCAGGGCGGCCAGCTCCCGGGCCAGGGCCTGGCGGGTCTTTTGTTCCTCCGAGGCTGCCGGCAGGACGGCAAAGGCCCCCGCCCAGGCGCAGTCCGCCCGGAGCCGGTCCAGCACGGCCCGCTCCAGTTCCTCCACCGGCACGTGCTGGGAGCAGGGGCACTTCCCCTTCCCGTACCGGCCGCACCTGAGGTAATGGGGCTTGACAAAGACCAGCCCGCCGCCGCAGGCGGCGCACTTGGCCAGGCCCGCCAGCCAGTGCTTCCGGTCCCCCCAGGGGCGGGCGTGCTTGGGGGTGCGGCGGGCAAAGGCCGCCAGGCGCTCCCCCACCGCTTGGAAGTCGGCCTGGCTGACCAAGGGGGGATGGGCCCCCGGCACCTCCAGAGCCTCCCCCCTGCCCCGGCCCTGGGGGTGCCAGCGGAGGACCCCTCGGTAGACGGGGTTGGTGAGGATATACCGCACCCGCCGGCTGTCCAGAAAGTTCCCCCGGTGGGTGCGCGCCCCCAGCTGCTGGGTCCACCGGGCCAGGGCGGCCAGGGATTCCCCGTCCAGAAAGCGCCGGTAGAGCTCCCGGACCACCCGGGCCTCCTCCGGCACCGGGACCAGGGCGTGGCCCGCCACCCGGTAGCCGAAGGGGGGCGCCGTCTGCAGCTCCCCCCGCCGGGCCTTCTCCACCATCCCCTTGCGCACCTCCTCGGCCAGGTTCAGGGAGTAGTACTCCGCCATGGCCTCCAGCATGGCCTCCAGGATGAGGCCCATCCGGTCGTCCTCCAGGTGCTCGGTGATGCTGATCACCTGGACCCCGCACTGCCGGCGGAGGAGGGATTTGTAGACGATGCTGTCCTCCCGGTTCCGGGCAAAGCGGTCAAACTTGTGGACCAGGATGGCGGAAAAGGGCGGCGGCTTGGCCTTGGCCGCGGCGATCATGGCCATGAAGGCCGGCCGGGTCTCCGCCCGCCGCCCGGAGATACCGGCGTCCAGATAGACGTGTTCCGGGGCGATGGCAAACCCGTGCTGCCGGGCATAGTGCTCCAGGGCCCGGCGCTGGGCCTCGGGGGAGTACTCTGTCTGGTCCTCGGTGGACACGCGGATGTAGCATGCCGCCTGCTGTATGGGTTCCATGGGATCCCTCCTCTCCCCTCACTGTATGCGCCCAGGCAAGGAAAAACCTCCCGGCGCATAGGATTGCACCGGGAGGTGAGGGCAGTGAAAGAGCCCATCCATGGGGTGAGCCGGGTTTTCGTGGGGGAGACGCTGACCCCCACGGAAGCCCTCAGCCATGCCCAGCGAGAGGTCCTGGCCCGCTGGCTGAAGGAGACCTATCTCAACGAGCTCTGCCGGGGCCAGGCGGTGTTCCGGCCGGGCAACGGGGACTCGGGCCCGGGCCTCACTGGGCAGCCAGGTAGGCCTCCGCCCGCACGGCCACATTCTCCTGCAGGTTCCGATAGAAGAACTGATAGTCGTACAGATGATACACCCCGTCGGGGAAGAGGGAGCCGGGATAGTCCGCCGGGTCCACGTCGGTGACCCGCAGGGTGCCCCGGTCGGGGTCCAGATAGGCCCCGGTGAGCTGGGGGATCTCGGTCTCGATCTCCCCGTCATAGTTGGTAAAGCAGGCCCCCAGGTTCAGGGACTTGTCCGCCGGGGTGCTGTCGGTCTTCCAGTTGAGGGGGTTGATCCCCAGGGTCTGGGTGTCCGCCGGTACCACTAAGGATTCCGTGATCCCCTCCGCCTCGGAGTTGAAGGAGACGATCACCCCGGTGTCGTCCTCCCCCTGGGCCATTTTCAGGTGGGGGTAGGCCTCCAGGTCCGCTGCCGTCACCGGCCAGCCGATGCAGTAGGCCGCCACCAGCTGGTCCTGGTAGGCGGGCTGGTCAAAGTAGTCCTCCAGCAGCTTCAGCAGCAGCTGGGACCCCTGGGAGAACCCCGCCAGGATCAGGGGCTGGCCGTCGTTGACCTCCTCCATGTAGTAGGTGAAGGCGTCCGACACGTCCTGGTAGGCCAGGTCCAGATAGGTCTCCTGCTCCTCCGCCTCCATGGAGTACACCGGGAAGGTGATCTGCCGGTAATAGGGGGCATAGAGGGTGGCGGTCTCGTCATAGATCCCCCGCTCCATGTTCAGGGCCCCCAGGAAGGCGGCTTTGGTCTCCGTGTCCTCCAGGGACATGTTGCAGTTGCCTGCCTCCCCCATGTCCACCGTGGGGCAGATGAGGAAGAGGTCGACGGCCTTCCCCTCCCCTTCGCCGTAATAGGCCCAGTTGGCCTCGTCGGTGTAGTCCACCGCGTCGGCTGCGGGGGTCGTCTGGGTGGTGTCCTGGGTGGGTTCGTCGGCGGCAGGGGCGGTCTCCCCCTGGCACCCGGCCAGCAGGGCCAGGCACAGGGCCAGTACCAGGCAGAGGGCCAGGCCCTTGTTTCTGTGTTGCTTCATGGGGTTTCTCCTTTCGTGTCCTCTCGGTTTCATTGGATGGTTCGGATGGCTTCCAGGTCCCCGCTGCACAGCCGTTCCAGGTTGCGGAAGATCTTTTCCGGGGGCCAGTCCCACCACTTCAGTTCCAGAAGGTAGGCGGTGAGGTCGGGGTCAAACCGGGGGCGGATCACCCGGCAGGGGTTGCCTCCGGCGATGACGTAGGGGGGAATGTCCCGGCTCACCACGGAGTTGGCCGCTACAATGGCCCCGTCCCCGATGTGTACCCCGGGGAGCACGGTGACGTTCTGGCCGATCCACACGTCGTTGCCCACCACGGTGTCCCCCTTGAAGGGGAGCTGTTCCAGGGTGGGGGTGACCTTCTCCCACCCGTGGCCCATGAGGTTGAAGGGATAGGTGGTGACGCTGTTCATGCGGTGGTTGGCCCCGTTCATGACAAACTCGATCCCCCGGGCGATGGCGCAGAACTTGCCGATGATGAGCTTGTCCCCCAGGAAGGGATAGTGGTGGGTGACGTGGTCCTGGAAGTGCTCCGGGCCGTCGATGTCGTCGTAATAGGTGTACGCCCCCACCTGGATGTTGGGCCGGGTGATGACGTTTTTCAGAAAACAGACCTGTTTGACCGCCTCGTTGGGATAGACGGCGTCCGGGTCGGGTCCGTAGGGTGTTTTCAAGGATGGGATTCTCCTTTCAAGTAGTCCAAAATTTCCTGGGCGTTGGTGTCCGGCTTCACCTTGGGCATGGCCTTCTCGATGAAGCCCTCCTGGTCGATGACATAGGTGGCGCGGACGGTGCCCATGGAGACCTTGCCGTAGAGCTTCTTCTCCTTCCACACGTCATAGGCCTCGATGACCTGGTGCTCCGGGTCGGCCAGGAGGAGGAAGGGCAGGGCGTTCTTGGCGGCAAACTTCTGGTGGGAGGCCACGCTGTCCTTGCTCACCCCGATGACCGCCACGCCCAACGCCTGGAACTGGCCATAGGCCGCCCCGAAGGCGCAGGCCTGGCGGGTGCAGCCGGAGGTGTTGTCCCGGGGATAAAAATAGAGGACTACCTTTTGTCCCAAAAAGTCCGACAGGGAAACCGGGTTCCCGTCCTTGTCCGGCAGGGTAAAGGCCGGCGCCTTGGTGCCAACTTCTAACATGGTCTCATGCCTCCTTACAGAATACATAGGTCGTCTCGTCCGACCGGTCCGGCTGGAACCGGTAGCCCAGGGGGGTGAGGGATTGCATGGCCTCCGGATCCCTGGCCCCCTGCTGGGCCAGGCAGCGGACCATCTCTCCCCGGGCCATCTTGCACAGGGTGCCCTTTTCCACCACCTTTCCCTGGCGAACCTCTCCAAAAACGCAGGTGATCAGCCGGGTGCCCGGTTTCGGATGGGCCGTGATGCACCGGCTGTACTCCTGGGAGGCCAGGTTCACCACGGTGTCGCTCTCCGCCCACAGGGCCTGGGCCAGGGTGTCCCCCCAATAGGCGTAGAGGTCCCGCTTCCCCGCCACGGAGAGCCTGGCCCCCATCTCCAGCCGGTAGGGGGCCACCCCGTCAAAGGGGCGCAGCAGGCCGTAAAACCCAGAGAGGATCCGCAGGTGTTCCTGGAGATAGTCCAGCTCCCCCTGGGAGAGCACCCCAGGGGCCAGGTACTGGTATTGGATGCCCACATAGGCCATCACCGCCGGGGTGAAGATGCCCTCCAGGTCCATGTTCTTCAGCCGCTCCACGTTCTGGGCGGCGATCCGGTCGCTGCACTTCCACAGGGCCTGGAGCTCCTTGGGGGACAGGGCCCGGAGGGCAGCCAGGATCTCCCGGGTCCTGGGGAGGAACCGGGGCAGCCCCAGGCAGGGGAAGCTGTCGGTGTCCACCCGCATCTTTTTGGCGGGAGAGAGGATCAGGCGCATGGGCTCACCCCTTTCCCAGGGGACCGGCCTGGGCCAGCTGGGCCAGAATCTCCCGATCGGCCGGGCAGAAGGGATAGCCCTGGGCCTCCTCCAGGGTCATCCACCGCAGGTCGGCGTGCTCCAGACGCTGAGGTTCTTCCCCGGTGAGGGCGGCGGCAAAGAGGGTCAGGTGGATGGTGAGGTCGGGATAGGCGTGGGTGACCTCCAGCACCGGGCGGTCCACGGTGACCGCCACCCCCAGCTCCTCCTGACATTCCCGGGCCAAGGCCTGGGCCTTGGTCTCCCCGGGCTCCACCTTGCCCCCTACAAACTCCCAGAGAAGGCCCCGGTCCTTGTGGGCCGGCCGCTGGCAGGCCAGGAATCTCTCTCCCCGGGTGATCAGGGCGGCCACCACTTCCAAGGCCATGGCGCGCCCCCCTCAGCCCCGGCGGAGCCCGTCCGCCAGCTTGGCCAGGGCGGGGTCCAGCAGGGCCAGGGTGATGTCCATGGGGTGGTCCTGGGCAAAGGCCTCCATGGCCTCCAGGGCGATGGACAGGGCCTCCTCCTTGGGATAGCCGTAAATCCCCGCGGAGATCAGGGGGAAGGCGATGGACCGGCAGCCGGCCTCCCAGGCCAGGTGGAGGGAGGTGTCATAGCAGCTGCGGAGCAGGCCGGCCTCCCCCTGCCCGCCCCCGTGCCAGATAGGGCCCACGGTGTGGACGATGTGTTTGGCGGGCAAAGCAAAGCCGGGGGTCATCACCGCCTGGCCCGTGGGGCAGCCCCCGATGGCCCGGCAGGCCCGGTCCAGCTCCCCGTACCCGGCGGCGGCGAAGATGGCCCCGCACACCCCGCCTCCCGGGGCCAGGGCGGAATTGGCGGCGTTGACAATGGCGTCCACCGGCAGTTTGGTGAGATCTCCCACCACGACAGAAACGGGCATGAAAAAGCCCTCCTTTCCCTGGAATGTGTGGTATGGCCACAGTATACCCGGGGGCAGGAGGTTTGTCAACGAGACGGGCAGCGCCGCCGGCAGAGGGAAAGGCTCCGCCGGCGGCGCTGGTTTTCTGTTTTAAAAAGGGCGGTAAAGGGGCCTCAGCCCTGGGCGGCCCGCTTCTGGGCAAACTCCCGGGCGAACACGGCGGCGCCCAGGGCCCCCATGGCCTGGGGGTTGCCCAGGACCTGGACGGGCTGTTCCAGGGAGCGGCTCAGGGCGTCCACCAGGGCACCGTTGAGGGCCCCGCCCCCGGTCATCACCACCTGGGGCTCCACCCCCACCCGGCCGGCCATGCCCACGATGCGGGTGGCAATGGAGTGGATGGCCCCGGCGGCCACATTGGCCTGGGACACCCCGGCGGCCAGGTGGGAGATCACCTCCGACTCGGCGAACACGGTGCACAGGTTGCTGATGGACACCGGCGCCTCCCCTGCCCGGGCCAGCTGGGCCAGGGACTGAATGGGGCAGTCCAGCACCCGGGCCATCACCTCCAGGAAACGGCCGGTGCCGGCGGCGCACTTGTCGTTCATGACGAAGTTCTCCACCCCGCCCTGGGGGTTGAGTCGGATGACCTTGGTGTCCTGCCCGCCCACGTCCACGATGGTGCGGGCCTCCGGGGAGAGATGGCGCACCCCTTTGGCGTGGCAGCTGATCTCCGTGATCTGCTTGTCCGCCCCCTGGTAGGTCATCCGGCCGTAGCCGGTGACCACGGCGTAGGCCACCTGGTCCGGCCCGGCCCCGGCCTGGGCATAGGCGGCCTCCAGGGCCTGGCCCACCCCTTTGGTCCCGGTGCCCAGATTCACCACCTGGGCGGCTAAGATCTCTCCGCCCTCCCCCAGCAAAACCACCTTGGAGGAGGAGGACCCGATATCCAATCCCAAATACATCCGACACTTGCTCCTTTCCTGTCCCGGCGTCAGGACAGATTGATCTCCAGAAAGCCCTGGATCCGGGTGCGCAGCTGCTGGGTGGATTCCACCAGCTGGTCGTGCTCCACGCTGAGCAGGGGAACCCCGGCCGCGTCCAGGTCCTTCTTCACCAGAGGATAGTCAAAAGCCTCCGGGTCACAGAACTTCATCAGGCAGAAGTACACCGCGTCAGCCCCCCGGGCCTTGGCCAGCTGGGCTAGCTGGCTGCCTCTGGGTTTCTTGGGCTCGTAGAGGGGGGAGGCCCCCTTCAGGTCCAGGAAGCGATAGGCCAGCTTGGATTCCACCGTCCCCGTCTCCCGGGTGGGGGTGCGGAACTGCATGGACTCGTGGCAGAGCAGGTCGTCCACTACCGCCACGTGCAGCTCCTCCAGCAGGTCCAGCACCGGCAGGGCGTCCAGCATGATGCCGGTGACCAGGAACTTCTTCCCGGAAAAGGCCTCCTTGGGCTGGGCCTTCAGCAGGGAGAGCAGGGTGCGCATCTTCTCGGTGTACACCTTCTTGTCCATGAACCAGGCCGCCTTCAGGATCAGGTGGCGGACCTTGGGGGTGATGGTGTTGAGGTAGTCGGGAACGGTGTCCACGAAGTCCATCATCACCGCCCGGTAGTCCTCGTAGATGGCAAAGGCCTCCTCCAGGGGCATGGACTGGCAGTCCGGGGTCTGGACCTTGGCCAGGGCCTGGGAGAGATAGTCAAACTCGTCCAGCAGCTGGCCGTGGGCGGCCTGGATGGTGCGGTTCTGGGGGATGGTCACCCCGATGACGGGGACCTTGGGCACGGCTACCTTGAAGTTCTCGCAGACGCACTTGAGGGTGTCGCACTGGGAGGGGATGAGGGCGGCCTTGAGGAAATCATAGGTCCCGGACATGCCCAGCTCCAGGTTGGCCCGCATGATGGAGCAGGCGAAGCTCTGGATGTACTGGTTGGACTTCTGGAAGGTGGAGATCCCTCCCCACAGCCCCACCGGCAGGAAGCCGGCGGCGTACACCAGCTCCTCGGGGACGAACAGGGGGAAGCAGCCCACGGCGGGCTTGCCGGTCTCCTGCAAGCTGTTCTGGATGGCGGCCTGGGGGTTGGCACCGGCCGCGCACAGCTGGTCGATCATGGTCTGCAGTGTGGTCATTGTGCCGCCCGTCCTTTCTTGGCTTTATTTTCCGCCATCATCTCCGCCAGGGCCTGGATGCGGGTCTCATACTGGGCCTCGGAGAAGAGGCGGGGGTCGGTCTGGTCCCCGTCGAAGATCACCGAAGGCACGCCGCACTCCTCCAGCACCCGGCGCTGGACCTCGTACTGCCGGAAGTCCATGAGCTTGCAGCTGCGGTTGGAGTGGAAGATGATGCCGTCCAGGTCGAACTTCCGGGCCAGGTTGACCATGTTGGCCACGTCGTAGTTCAGGTTCCGGTTGGGGTAGACGTTGGCCGAGTAGGCCCGGGCCATGCCCTCGATGTCGCCGGTCTCATAGCTCACCGTCCAGGACTTGGGATAGGTGGAGGTGACCATGTTGATGCCCAGCTTCTTCAGGGTCTTGTAGGTGTAGCGGAGATAGGGCCAGCAGGCGATGCCGTCCCACAGGACCCGGTAGTGCTCCTCCTGGTCCTTCCAGGGGCCCTGGTGGTTGCGGATCTTCTCCTCCAGCTCGTCGTGCCAGAGGTGGAAGAGGTCCCGGGCCTCGGTGGTGCCACGGGCAAAGACGATGATGGCCATGTAGTTGAAGATGTCAAACCCGTCCAGGGGGGAGGGATGGGCGGCGGCCTTTTCCGTGGCCTTCTTCCACCAGTAGCAGGTCTCGTTGGAGATCTCCATCACCTGGCGCAGCTTGTCGTAGTCAAACTTCCGGCCGGTGATCTCCTCCAGCTGGTCGATGATGGCGTAGAGCTCCCCCTTCATGTACTTGGCGTTGTGCTCCTGGACCTCGTCGGTGTGGTTGAAGGGGGTGTCGAACATGATCAGGGGGATGTTCAGCTCCTTGGACAGGTTCTCGTACCACTTGATCACCGTGTGGCAGATGTTGGTGGTGCACAGGAGAAAGTCCGGCATGGGCATGTTCTCCGCTTCGCTGTGCTGGATCTCGGAATAGGCCAGGTTCACCCGGGCATAGGAACACAGGTCCGAGGAATAGCCGCTGCGTTCGGTATAGGAGATGAAGGGCTCGGTATCCCGCCGGGCGCCGATGGCGGCGGCGTGGTTTTCCGGGTACATGGTCACGATGTCCATGGTGGTCAGCAGTTCCTGGGGGGCGATGGAGGTGCTCCAGCACACCAGCCGTCCCTCGGCTTTGGCCTGCCGGGCCTTCTCATAGTGTTCCCGCAGCATCTGGTCCACCCATTGCTTGGACGTGCGCTGGGTCGTTTGGTTCTGCATGGTCAGTCCTCCCGTTTGTTATCCCGGCAGGCTGCCGGGTGGTTTCCTGGCTTCAGTATAGCCGCTGCCCGCCGGCTTTGTAAAACGACCATTTTTGAAAACCGCTTTCAAAACCCTTCATATTACCCCCGGGACAAGGGGGCGGATCTGTGGTATACTGTGGGAAAACCCGCATTTCCCAAGGAGGGCTCTGTGTATGAGCATTAAGAAGTATGAGGTCCTGCTGCAGACGGCGGACCTGGGCAGCTTCACCAAGGCCTCGGAGGTTCTGGGCTACACCCAGTCGGCCATCAGCCACATCATCACCGGGCTGGAGGACGAACTGGGGCTGAAGCTACTCTCCCGGGACCGGTTTGGGGTCCGCCTCACCGCCGAGGGGGAAGCCCTTCTCCCCGCCATCCGCACCGTCTGCCAGGAGAACCAGGAGGTCCTCCGCCAGGCGGCCCGGTTCCACGGCCTGGAGGTGGGCCGGGTGCGCATCGGCACCTTCCTCAGCGTGTCCGTCCACCTGCTGCCCCACCTGCTGCAGACCTTTTCCCAGCGCCACCCGGACATCACCTTTGAACTGCTCCAGGGCAGCTATGAGGACATCGAGCGCTGGCTCAGCGAGGGGCGGATCGACCTGGGCTTCCTCCGCCTGCCCGCCAACAGCCACTTTGAAGCCACCCTTCTTCTGGAGGAGCGGATCCTGGCCATCTTCCCCCCGGAACAGGCCCCGGAAAGCCCCCGGGTCACCGTGGAGCAGCTGAAGCAGGCCCCCTATATCCTCCGCCTGGACTCCTTGGACAGCGACACCCGGGAGTTCTTCCGGAAAACACAGCGCACCCCCCGGATCACCTATTCCGCCAAGGACGACTACGCCGTCATGGCCATGGTGGAGCAGGGCTTGGGCATCAGCATCCTGCCGGAGCTGCTGCTGAAAAACGCCCCCTATCACCTGGAAGTCCGGGAGCTGGATCCCCCCGCCACCCGGCAGATCGGGGTGGCCTGCAAGAGCGCCCACGCCCTCTCCCCCGCCGCCCGGCAGTTTCTCCAGCACGTGAAGCAGAGCGCCGGGGAGGGGGCAGAAGGTTGAATTTTCTCGATACCGGGTTTTAAGATTCCGCGTTTTACATTCTCCCACCTGGCGGCTATACTGCAGGTAACGATGGGGCGGCCCCCTGCCGCCTGTGCCAACAGGAAGGAGAATCGGTTTTTATGGCAAAGTTCGTGACAGCCCAAGAGGCGGTGCAGTACATCCATTCCGGCGACCGGGTGGCCCTGGCCCACAGCGTGGGGGAACCCCAGGCCCTGGTCAACGCCATGCTCGACAACTACAAGGCCTATCAGAATGTGGAGATCGTCCACATGCTGGCACTGGGCCCCTGCAAGTATACCCAGCCCATGTACGCCGGCCACTTCTGGCACAACTCCCTCTTTGCCGGCCCCGGCAGCCGGGACGCGGTGAACGAAGACCGGGCCGATTACACCCCCAACCTCTTCGGGGAGTCCCCCCGCCTGTTCTATGAGGAGATCATCCCCATCGACGTGGCCCTCATCACCCTCTCCCCTCCCGATGAGAAGGGGTACTGCTCCTACGGCGTCACGGTGGATTACACCAAGTGCATCACGGAGTGCGCCAAGCTGGTCATCGCCCAGATCAACCGCAACATGCCCCGGACATATGGGGACACCCTGGTCCACATCGACGACATCGACCTGGCGGTGGAGTGCGACGAGCCCCTCTTCCTCCGGCCCATCCTCCCGGTGGGGGAGATCGAGGAGCAGATCGGCCGCAACTGCGCCAGCCTCATGGAGGACGGGTCCTGCATCCAGCTGGGCATCGGCACCATCCCCGACGCCATCCTCCACTTCCTGGGGGACAAGAACGACCTGGGGGTCCACTCGGAGATGCTCTGCGACGGGGCCCTGGGGCTGCTGAAGGCGGGGAACATCAACAACTCCCGGAAGCAGATCAACAAGGGGGTGTCAGTGGTCACCTACCTCTATGGCCGGGAGGAGCTCTATGAGTACGCCCGGATGAACCCCAAACTCCAGATCTTCCCCGTCAACTACGTCAACGATCCCCGCATCATCGGCCAGAACGACAACGTGGTCTCGGTGAACTCCGCCCTCAGCGTGGACCTCATCGGCCAGGTGGCGGCGGACTCCATCAGCGCCGACAAGATCTTCAGCGGCGCCGGGGGCTTTGTGGACTTCGTCCGGGGGGCCTCCTTCTCCAAGGGGGGCAAGTCCATCATCGCCATGCCCTCCACCGCCATGGGCGGCAAGGCCTCCCGCATCGTGGAGCAGTTTGACGCCGGCCGGCCGGTGACCCTCTCCCGGTTCGAGACCCACTACGTGGTCACCGAGTACGGCATCGCCCAGCTCCGGGGGCGGACCCTTCGCCAGCGGGCCCGGGCCCTCATCGAGATCGCCCACCCCGACTTCCGGGACGAGCTCCGGGAGGCCTATGAACGGAAGTTCAAGGAGGCTTATTGAGCCCCGTTCCCCGCAACGCCTGCCACCAAACGCTGACAGTTTGATCCTCCAAATCCTCTTTTCTGAAGAGCCCCGCCTGGGCGCGCCGAAGCAGTTCGGCGTATCCAGGCGGGGCTCTGTCTTGCGGTTTTTCATTTTCGTTCCTGCCCTTGCTGCTGGGCCACCCACTGGGCCAGCTCGGCCGCCAGGTTTTCATAAAACCGCGCCATGTGCAGCCCGTCCACCAGCCCGTGGTGGCAGAGAATGCTCACCGGCAGAAGGGTTTTCTCCCCTTCCTGCCGGAATTTTCCCCAGGTGATCCGGGGGTTGGTGTCCGCCGGGGAGGGGGTGGGCTGGACGATGGCCTCGTAGGACACCCAGGGCAGGGTGGAGATGAACAGGAGGGGCAGGGCCGCGTCCGCCTCCCCGTCGTCCAGGCTTCGCTGGGCCTTGGCCGCCTCCTGGGCCTGGCGGGCATAGGGTAGGAAGTCCCCAAAGGGCCGGTCTGCGGTGAGGGCGCAGTAGCAATAGGTCCCGTCCGCCAGGGCCACCGTGTGGGAAGTGGGGCAGAGGTCATACTCCACCAGGGTCTCCCCCCGCAGCCGCTGGCGGAGCTCCGGCACCCCGTTGGCCGCCCGGGAGACGCAGTAGAGGAAGGAGAGGAAGAAGGGCAGCCGCCGCTGCCCCACCACCTGGAAAAAGGCGGTGATGTCCACCGGCACCGTCAGGCCGGCGTAGGGCTGGGCCATGGCGCAAAAATAGTCCAGATGGGCCCGGCGGGGATAGTTCTCCCATGGAATGATGCGGTAGTTCGGCATAAAATATCCTCCTCTGCTGGCTTGTGTTTGGTTTGTGTGGAAGCCCGTCAGTCCTCCCAGGAGAACACCTGGCCTGTTTCGCGGATCTCCACGATCCGGTCCCGGTAGGGGGCGCTGACGGGGAGGGCCTTCAGGGCCCGGGCCAGGGAGAAGTCCTCCCAGCTGTGCATGGGCAGGGCGTGCTGGACGTCCATGGTGCGCATCCACCAGTCAAAACCCCACCAGAAATCCCCCTCCTGCCGGGGGTCCAGGACGAAGAAGCCCACGTCTACTTTTTTTCCCTGGAGCTTGGCGCACTCTTTCTTGAAGTCCCGCTCCATGGCCTGGTTCCAGGCCTCGTCCTCCTCCGCCCAGTGCCACCAGTGGAGGTCCCCGGCGTGGAAGAGGGTCTTCCCCTCCCCCTCCACCAGAAAGGCCACCCCGGCGTCGGTGGAGCGGTAGGTGGTGATGGTGAGCTCCCCCAGGGTGAGGGTCTTCCCTGCCGACAGGCGGAAGACGTGGCTGTCGTCGATGCCCATCACCGCCTTCCGCTTGGCGGAGAGGTGGATGCAGCTGGCCAGGATGTACCAGACGTTGTCCATCCCCATCTTGGCATAGATGTCCGGGGCATAGTGGTCCCCGTGGTGGTGGCTGGCAAAGACGTACAGGGGTTTTGCGGGGTCGTGCTCCGGCACCGGCCCGCCGTACCAGTCAAACAAAAGGGTGCAGCGGGACAGCTCCACCAGGAAGGAACTGTGGTAGAGAAAGGTGATCTTCATGGGCGCCTCCTATGGGCCGAGTCAGGATGGCTCCAGTGTACCCAATCTTCCGCCCCTTGTCAATTCCCCGCCGGCACCGGCAGGCGGGGGGCGGCATAGGCTGAAGGGAAAGGAGGTGGCTTCCATGCCCCAATCCGGCGTGTTGAAAACCCGGGTATTCACCAGCCGCGGCCAGCTTCCCGTGGAGGACGCCGCCGTCTCCATCGTCCAGCGGGGACGGGACGGGAAACAGCACTTGCTGAACATCCAGACCAGCGACCAGAGCGGCAACACCCTGCCCACTGTCATCGAGACCCCCGCCCCCCAGGACAGCCAGTCCCCCGGCCACCGGGACCCCTTTGCCCTGTGCGACATCTGGGCGGAGTGCCCCGGCTACCAGCTGCTGCTGGTGCAGAACGTGCAGATCTTCCCCGACGTCACCAGCATCCAGGACCTGCCCCTGATCCCCCTGGCGGAGGCCGGCGGCCGGCCGGCGGACCGGGTGGAGATCTCCCCCCAGGACCTGTGAGGAAGGAGGAACCATGGCCATCACCGTTACCCCCTACATCCCCACCTACATCACCGTCCACCTGGGCACCCCGGACAGCCAGGCGGAGAACGTCACCGTCTCCTTCCGGGACTACATCAAGAACGTGGCCTCCAGCGAGGTCTATCCCACCTGGCACGTCTCCGCCCTCCGGGCCAACATCCTGGCCCAGATCTCCTTTGCCCTGAACCGGGTGTACACCGAGTTTTACCCCAGCCAGGGCTACGACTTCAACATCACCTCCTCCACTGCCTATGACCAGAAGTTCATCAAGGGGCGGAACATCTTCGACCGGGTGAGCCAGCTGGTGGATGCCCTGTTTACCGACTACCTCCGCCGCCCGGGCTTTGCCGAGCCTTTGGCAGCCAGCTTCTGCAACGGCACCACCTCTACCTGCGACGGCCTGTCCCAATGGGGCAGCGAGCACCTGGCCCAGGAGGGGTACGACTCGGTAGAGATCCTCCGGCGCTACTATGGCGAGAACCTGGAGATCGTCACCGGCGCTCCCATTCAGGACATCCAGTACTCCTACCCCGGTGCCCCCCTCCGCCTGGGGGACGTGAGCCCCGAGGTCCAGGTGGCCCAGGTGATGCTCAACCGGATCGCCGTGGCCTACCCCGCCATCCCCGGGGCCCTGGCGGTGGACGGGATCTTCGGCCCCGCCACCGAGGATGCGGTGCGGGAGGTCCAGCACGTCTTCAACCTCGCCGTAGACGGGGTGGTGGGCCGGTCCACCTGGTACATGCTGGTCCACCTGTACACCGGCATCCTCCGGCTCTCGGAACTGGTGAGCCTGGGGCAGACCTATTTCCAGCTGGACTTTGCCTATCCCGACCCCATTGCCTACGGCCAGGAGGGGGAGGCGGTCAGCTTGCTGCAGTACCTGCTCTCGGTGCTCTCGGAGTTCTACCTCACCATCCCCTTCCTCACCATCGACGGGATCTTCGGCGACGAGACCCTGGCGGCGGTGAAGGCCCTCCAGCAGGACGCCGGCCTGGCGCAGACCGGGGTGGTGGACGAGGCCACCTGGGACGTCCTGGTGGACCGCTTTCTGGGCATCGACCGGACGGTCCTCTCCAACCCCGCCTTCTTCCCCTATGAGAGCGCCGCCGGGGAGGCGGTGGGGCCGGAGCATTTACAGGACTACCTGGCCGCCCATCCAGACCCTCTCCCCGACCTCCCCCTCACCCTGGGGGACCGTGACCCAGAAAGGAGCCGCCTATGACGCCCATTCCCTGCCCCTGTGGACCGGTGCGTGCCCTGCAGGAGATGCTCCACACCATCGCCGCCACGGACCGCACCCTGCCCTTTCTCCGGCCCACCGGTACCTTTGACGAGGCCACCCTGGCCGCTGTGATGACCTTTCAGAAGATCCACGGCCTGCCCGTCACCGGGGCGGTGGACCGGCAGAACTGGCAGGCCATTGAGAAGGCCTACTTTGCCGCCTGCCGCCGGCGGCGGCCGCCCCGGCCCGTCACCCTCTTCTCCCGGCGGGACCGGCCCCTGGCCCCCGGGCAGAGCCATCCCGCCCTGGCCCACGTCCAGGGGATGTTCCGGGCCCTGGCCCAGGTGCTGGAGGAGGTGGTCCCCACCCCCTCCACCGGGGTGCTGGATTCAGACAGCGCCGCAAACCTCCGCTGGGTCCAGGCTCACGCCGGCCTGCCCCAGACGGGAGAGCTGGACGGGGCCACCTGGGAGCGGCTGGTGCGGCTGTTTGAGACCTTTGTGACCCAGCGGCCCGCGTCCCCCCATTGACCTGCCACCCAATCCATAGTATACTAGGGAACGCAGTTTTCCATATCTATGGTATTTTCCCAGTGTACAGGAGGCAAGAGACTATGCAGGCATGGCGCAAACGGGGCGAGGCCCAATCGGTGCTGGAGGCGATCCTGGCCCGGTCGGAGGAGACGGAGGAGGACCTTCTCTCCCCCTTCCCGGTGGCCCCGGAGGAGGTGGAGGGCATCCCCGCCGCGGCGGACCTCATCGTCCGCTGCGCCCTTCAGGGGGGCATGCCGGTGGTCATCGTGGGGGACTATGACGCCGACGGGGTGACCGCCACGGCCATCCTGGTCAAGCTCCTCCGCCACCTGGGGGTGGAGCCGGAAACCATCATCCCCCGGCGCTTCACCCACGGCTACGGGATCACCACCCCCCTGATCCAGGGGATCTCCCACTCCCTGCTGATCACCGTGGACAACGGCATC
Organism: Candidatus Evtepia faecavium; assembly: GCA_019115545.1. Classification (GTDB taxonomy): domain Bacteria; phylum Bacillota; class Clostridia; order Oscillospirales; family Oscillospiraceae; genus Evtepia; species Evtepia faecavium. The sequence goes on along the minus strand of DXDK01000146.1, from coordinate 10,994 downwards.
GCCGCCCCGGAGCCCATCCGGGTGGCCAAGGCGGCGGGGAATGTGGTGCTCATCCTGGACCACCACCTGCCCCAGGCAGAGCTCCCCCCTGCCGACGTCATCGTGGACCCCCACCTCCACCCCGAGCGCAACGGGTACGAGCACTACTGCGGCGCGGGGCTGGCCTACAAGCTGGCGGAGTACCTCTGCGGGGAGGAGGACCCCGAGGAGAAAAAGAAGCTCTTCTTCGACCTGCTGGTGCTGGCCTGCCTGGGCACCCTGGCCGACGTGATGCCCCTCACCGGGGACAACCGCCGGCTGGTGATGTCCGGCCTGCAGGTGATCAACCGGGAGAGCTGGTACCGCCAGCTCTCCCCCGGCCTGCGGGCGGTGCTGGACCTGGCCTCCCGGCCCTATACCGAGGACACCATCAAGTTCCAGACCGCCCCCATCCTCAACGCCACCGGCCGCCTCTTCGACGCCGGGAGCTCCTCGGTGCTGAAGGCCCTGCTGGAGACCGGGGAGGCCGCCGCGGTGGCCTACGCCGCCAAGATGAAGGCCATCAACCAGCGGCGCAAGGATCTGGTGGCCCAGTGGCTGGCGGCGGTGGAGGAGGCCGCCGCCGGCCGGGAGGAGGACCCCATCCTCCTGGTGCGGTGCCAGGGGATCCCGGAGGGCATCGTGGGCATCGTGGCGGGAAAGCTCAGCGAGACCTACCGCCGGCCGGCCTTCGTCTTCTCCGACATCGCCAGCGCCCCCGGCCTGCTCCGGGGCTCCGGCCGGACCTATGGGGACTTTGACCTCTCCCCCCTTCTCCCCATTGTCACCCCCTTTGCCGAGAGCTCTGGGGGCCACGCCGGGGCCGCTGGCATCACCGTGTCCGAGGGGCAGTACGGCCCCATGGGACAGGCCATCCTCCAGTGGGCCCAGAGCCACCAGCCCCCGGAGGAGGACGACACCCTCTACTATGACCTGGACGTCACCGAGGCCGACCTCCCCGAGGCCCTGTCCGTCCTCCAGGCCCACGCCCCCTATGGTCCCGGGGTGGAGAAACCGGTGCTGGCCCTGCGGGGGTTCCGCCTCCAGCCCCGGGGGGAGCAGTGCTACCGCCTCATGGGCAAGGGCAGCGAGCACCTGCGGCTCTTCGGGCACACCGCCGACGCCGTGGGCTTCGGCCTCACCGCCGACTATCTGGACCTGGGCTGCCCCAGCGCCGTGGACCTGCTGGGGGTGGTGGAGGCAAACCAGTTCCGGGGGAAGACCTTCCTCCAGTTCCAGTTCCACGCCATCCGGCCCTGTGCCCAGGACCCGGCGGCGGCCCGCCCCCTGGTCCAGGCCCTTTGAGCAAAAGAACCGTGAAGTCCCTTCCCATGGGAGAGACTTCACGGTTCTTTCTCTGTCTGCTGCGCTGCGATGAGCCGGAGTTTCTGGGCCCGGGTGAGGTGCTTGATCTCCCACTCCCGGTGCATGGCCGCCTCCTTGGTGGGGTGTGCCTCGGCATAGACCAGGGTCACCGGGCGGCGGGGGCGGGTGTATTTGGCCCCGGTGCCGGCGTTGTGGGCCAGCAGGCGCTTTTCCAGGTCGTTGGTCCAGCCAGTGTAGAGGGTGCCGTCCCGGCAGCGCAGGATATATGTGTAGTTTTCTGCCATAGCTCCCCCTTGCCTCTGTGATAAAAATGTTGTAAACTAAGGGTTCAAAGGAAAAAATCAGGAAGAAATCCCCGTAGATTCCTTCCCCGTCAGTATAGCCCATCCGCCGCCCCAAGGCAACCCCCGCCGGGGCGGATGGAATCCACCCACGATAGGAGGTCCCCCTGTGAACAACCACTATACCAAAGAACTCCTGCTCGCCTCCGCCTATTCCGACCGCTTCTGTGAGCTGGGCCTGGTCCAGGCCACCCTGCTCACCCAGGACGCCATGACGGAGCTGTTCTATTCCTACCAGTGCGACGCCATCCGCCTGTCCCAGTCCCACCAGGTGATCTGGGCAGTGGCCCGCACCAAGATCCGCTACGATGCCCCCATCCGCTGGATGGACCGGGTAAAGGTCACCGCCTTCCCGGTGAAGGTCTCCCCGGTGGCCATCCACCTGAACCTGCTGGTGGAGGGAGAGGACGGCGCCCCTCGCCTCCGGGCCCGGCAGGAGGTGTGCGCCATCGACGTGGCCAACCACACCCTGCGGAAGACCGACACCACCCCCTTCCCCCGGGATCTGGCCTGGCCGGCCCCGGTGTTCACCGACCCCTTCTGCCGGACCAAGGTAAAGCTGGGGGCGGAGGACCTGGTCTTTACCCACCGGGTGCGCACGGCGGACACGGACATGAACCAGCACATGAACAACACCGACTACGTCCGCCTCATCCTGGACACCCGGCCCTCGGCCTTCTGGAACGCCCACCGGGTGGTGGACTTCGACGTCCACTACGTCAGCGAGGCGGTGGAGGGGGAGGATCTCCAGATCTATTGCCAGGAGACCCCCGGCCAGCTGGCGGTGCAGATCAAGCGGGAGGAGACCTCGCTGGTGAAGGCCTTCCTCCAGCTGGCCCCCCGGCAGTGAGGCGCACCGTCCTCCTGGCCGGGCGGGAGGTCCCCTACGAGCTGACCTGGAAACAGGTGAAAAACATCAACCTCCGGGTCCACGCCGACGGGCGGGTGACGGTCTCTGCCGGGCCCTGGGTGGCCCCGGAGGCGGTGGACGACCTCCTGCGCCGCCGGGCGGACTTCCTCCTCCGGGCACTGGACCACTTCGCCGCCCAGGCAGACCGCCGGCCCAAGGAGACCACCTACGACGCCGGGGAGAGGGTCTATCTCCTGGGGAAGCCCTATACGGTGGCTCTCCGCCCCGGCCCCCGGGGGCAGGCCGCTTTAGACGGGGATCACCTCATCCTCACCCTGCCCGATCCCGCCGACCCCCAGCGCCGGGTCAAAACCGCCCAGGCCTTTCTGAGGGAAACCTGCCTGGAGGTCACCACCCGCCTCTGCCGGCAATACCAGGCCCAGCTGGCCCCTTTGGGGGTGCCCATGCCGGAGGTCCGGGTGCGGTCCATGACCGCCCGCTGGGGCAGCTGCGCCCCCACAAAAGGGCGGGTGACCTTCGCCCGGCAGCTGGTGGAGGCCCCCCTGGCGTGCGTGGCCTATGTGGTCTGCCACGAGCTGGTCCACTTCCTCCACCCCAACCACTCCCCTGCCTTTTACGCCAGCCTGGCGGAACTTCTGCCGGACTGGAAGGCCCGGCGGGAGGTCCTCAATTCCTACAGCTATCGGCAGGATCCCAGCCCATGACCCTGCCTTCCCCCAGCACAGCCCTACCGGCTGTGCTGTTTTGCCCAAAAAGGGCGAAGGGTTTTCTGGATTTCCCGTTGCATTCCCCAGGGAAATCCGGTAAACTAGGAGCATAGGCCCCCAGAAATTTCCTGGACAAGCCTGACAACCACTCCAACACAGGAGGAACGAGAGATGAAGCAACCCATCCGAAAATTGCTGTCCCTGGTCCTGGCCGCGTCCCTGGTCCTGGGGATGGCCACCACCGCCCAGGCCGCCTTTACGGACTTTACCGACGTGAAGGGCCACTGGGCGGAGGCCACCCTCCAGCAGGCCTATGACGACGGGATCCTCCAGGGGAACAGCCAGACCACCATGGCGCCCAACAGCAGCCTCACCACCGCCCAGGCGGTGACCATCCTGTGCCGGGTCCTCCACGTCACCGGCCAGGGGGATGTCTCCGGGTTTGACATCCCCGAGGGGGCCTGGTATACCCAGGACATTGCCAAGGGCGTCTACGCCGGCCTGCTGGACGAGAGCGCCGCCGGCACCCTGGACCAGCCCATCCCCCGGGGGGAGGCCTTCCTCCTCTTTGCCAAGGCCTTTCAGCTGATGGCCGCCCAGCCGGACCTGTCGGTACTGGACCAGTTCCCGGATGTGGGCTATCTCACCGGGGACGTCGCCGAGGCCGCCGCCGCCCTGGTGTCCGCCGGGCTGGTCAACGGCAGCGAGGGGCAGCTCCAGGTGGACCGCCCCCTCACCCGGGCGGAGTTCGTCACCATCCTCTATCGCCTGGTGGACCAGTACGGTTCCGCCGCCGGATTCACCGGCCACGACGGGGTGGGGGCCGTCCTCTCCGGGGACGCCGACCTCACCGGCCTCACCGCCGGGGACCTGTGGCTGGACCAGAGCGTCTCCCAGATCCACTTCACCGATGTCACCGCCGACACCGTGACCGTCCGCTCCGACGTTCTCTCTGACCTGACCCTGGCGGGGACGGGGCACATCGGCCGCCTGGTCCTGGCCCCCCGCAGCGGGGACGTGACCCTGGAGCTGCCGGAGACCTATACCCTGGGCACCCTGGTGGTGGGGGACGGCACCGGTGCCGTGGACTTCACCGGCACCGCCGATGCCCTGGAGGTCACCGGCAGCGGCCGCACCATCACCGTGAACAGCTCCCTGGACACCCTGGTGGTCTCTGGGGAGGACAACCAGATCACCGTGGCCCGGGGATGCGAGATCGGCCAGATCACCGTGGTGGGCACTGGCAACACCCTGCGGATCAACGGCCAGGCCGACGCCCTCCTGCTGGCCGGGCGGGACAATGTGGTCAGCGGCAGCGGCCGGGTGACGGAGGTCACTCTGGAGACCCGGTATTACACCCTCACCGTTCCCAAGAACCGCCTGATCCGGTGGGAGAACTATGACATCTCCCAGGTGCGCGTCACCGTAGAGGCCCCGGAGCACCTGGACGCCGGGGAGACCCTGGCCGCCACCGCCCGCTTTGCCATCGCCCCGGAGGACGAGGGCAAGTTGTGCACCGGCACCTGGTACCTCAACGGGGAGGCCATGGAGGAGACCACCCTCCGCCTGGGCCAGGATGGGGAGACCGTCTCCGCCTTCCTCCCCAACTACACCCATGACCTGGACCTGGACGCCACGGTGGAGTTCGTCCTCACCTACGTCAACCACGACGGGGACGCTTTTACCAAGAAGGACGCCGCCCCCATCCAGCTGGAGACCTTCGAGGACCTGGGCCTGGCGGACGCGGAGATCACCGTCAACCTGCCAGACACCCTCCCCGCCGGGGAGGCCCTCCAGGCCACCGCCACGGTGGACACCCCGGAACAGGGCCAGGTGTGCACCGGCACCTGGTTTGTGGACGGCAAGGAGGTTGCCTCCGCTCCCCTGACCCTGGGCGAGGGGCCGGCCACCTTTACTTACCGGTATGACTACTACTACGGCATGCCGGAGAGCAGCACCATCACCTACCGCCTCACCTACACCACCCAGGACGGCCGGGAGCAGGCGGTTTCCGGGGAGAACACCCTCACCCTGGAAAACTTCCCGGACAACGGCATCGCCCACGCCTCCATCGCCCTCCGGGCCACCAGCCCCCTGCCGGCGGGACAGGCCCTGACGGTCACCGCTGACCTGAACTACCTGGAACCCGGCAAGCTGTGCACCGGCTCCTGGTACGTGGACGGGAAGCTGGTGGACACCCAGGAGATCCTTCTGGGCACCGACGTTCCCAAGATGACCCACACCTATACCTACACCGAGGACATGGCCCTCTCCTCCAAGATCCAGTTCGTCCTCACCTACACCACCGAGGACGGCCGGAACCAGCGGATCACCGGGGAGAAGACCATCGCCCTGGAGAACTACGACTACCTCTATTACCACGGCATTACGGAGGAAGAGCTCCTCAGCATGGTCACCAGCCAGTACGCCGGGAACTATACCCTGGCCTGGGCCCAGAGCCATGACTACGAGCCGGAGATCAAAACCGCCTGGGTGAACCTCAAGGGCTACCAGAGCGCCAGCAAGTACCTGGTTTGGGTGAACCTCACCTACCAGCGGGTGAACATCTTCGAGGGTTCCCAGGGCAACTGGAAGCTCATCCGCACCTGCCTGTGCGGCTCGGGGACCAACGCCACCCCCACCATCCGCGGGGTGTTCACCACCTCCTACAAGCAGACGGCCTGGGACTATGGTTCCTATTACTGCGGCCCCATCGTCCGCTTCTACGGCACCTCCGGGTATGCCTTCCACTCCCGGCTGCAGTACTGGCCCATGAACTCCGACCGGTACTACGACGCCCGGATCGGCTTCCCCATCAGCCACGGCTGCCTGCGGATGTACAACGACGACATCTGGTGGATGTACAACAACATCCCCAACGGGACCACGGTGGTGGTGCACTGACCTCTGCTGCATCAAGCGCCGCCTCAGAACGGGGCGGCGCTTTCCTGTCTCCGGATGCTTGCAGGAGAAAAGGCGCCTCTGTCCCCGGCTGGAAAGCCGGTGGACAGAGGCGCCCTTTTGATTGCTTTTCCGCAGGGAGGCTTACCGCTTCCCTCCCTTGGTGTCGCAGTACAGACACCGGTACACCCCGTGCTCCCGGTCGGTGAGGCGGAAGATGTGGGGCAGCTCCTGCTCGATGGAGGTGATGCACCGGGGGTTCTTGCACCGGATGACCCCGGTGATGGTCTCGGGCAGGTGGGGGTGGATCTTCTCCATCCGCTCGCCACCCCGGATGATGTTTACGGTGATGTGGGGGTCGATATAGCCCAGCATGTCGTAGTTGAGGTCGATGACCTCGTTGATCTTCAAGATGTCCTTCTTGCCGTACTTGCCGCTGGAAGCGTTCTTGATGACCGCTACCTCACACTCCAGCTTCTCCAGCCCCAGGTCCCGGTACAAGTCCATGGCCCGGCCGGCGGGGATGTGGTCGATGACGATGCCGTCCACAATGGTTCCAATGATCATCTCACTCCACCTCCAACAGTTTCAGGATGAGGGCCATGCGGATGAACTTGCCGCAGAGCACCTGACGGAAGTAACAGGCCCGGGGGTCGTCGTCAATGGCAATGGAGATCTCGTTCACCCGGGGCAGGGGGTGCAGGATGGCCAAGTCCCACTTGGCGGTGCGCAGCTTGTCCGGGGTGAGGATATAGCTGTCCTTCAAACGGACGTAGTCGTCCTCGTTGAAGAAGCGCTCCCGCTGGACCCGGGTCATGTAGAGGATGTCCAGCTGGGGCATGGCCTCCTCCAGAGAGGTGGTCTCGATATACTCGATGCCCTGCTTGTCCAGCAGGTCGGTGCGCACGCTCTCGGGCACCCGGAGCTCCTCCGGGGAGATGAGGACGAAGCGGACGTTGGCGTACCGGGACATGGCCCCGATGAGGGAGTGAACCGTCCGGCCGAACTTCAGGTCCCCGCAGCAGCCCACCACCAGGTTGTCCAGCCGGCCCTTCTCCCGCTTGATGGTCAACAGGTCGGTGAGGGTCTGGGTGGGGTGGTGGTGGCCGCCGTCCCCGGCGTTGATCACCGGCACCGTGGCCTTCATGGAGGCCACCAGGGGGGCGCCCTCCTTGGGGTGGCGCATGGCGATGATGTCGGCAAAGCAGCTCACGGTGCGGGCGGTGTCGGCCACGCTCTCCCCCTTGGTGGCGGAGGAACTCTGTGCCTCGTGGAAGCCCAGCACCTGGCCCCCCAGTTCGTACATGGCGGACTCGAAACTCAGCCGGGTGCGGGTGGAGGGCTCATAGAAGAGGGTCGCCAGCTTTTTATACCGGCACTTCTCCCGATAGGCCTCCGGGTGGGCGATGATGTCCTCCGCTTTTTCAATGAGCTCGTCGATCTCCTCCACGGACAGGTCCGTGATGTCGATGAGATCTCGTTTCATAGACTGACCACTCCTTTCTGACGGCGGCGGCGCCAGGGCGCCGAAGGTTCTTCGATTACTTCTGGATCCAGCTCTCGTCCGAGGGGTTGGCCCGGAAGGCCAGCAGGCGCTTCTGGTCCTCGGGGCGGATATAGCCCTCCTCCGCGGCCACCTGGGCCACGGTGTCCAGGTCGGTGAGGCTGACGTTCTGCACCTGGGCCTGGGCCAGGCGGTCCACGCTCTTCTGCATCCCGTAGGTGAAGATGCTGGCGATGCCCAACACCTGGGCCCCCGCCTGGCGGAGCACGTCCACCACTTCCAGCACACTGCCGCCGGTGGAGATGAGGTCCTCAATGACCACCACTTTCTGCCCCGGCAGGAGCTTGCCCTCAATCTGGTTCTTCCGGCCATGGTCTTTCGCTCCGGAACGGACGTAGCCCATGGGCAGCTCCAGCAGGTGGGCGGTGATGGCCGCGTGGGCGATGCCCGCGGTGCTGGTGCCCATGAGGACCTCGGCCTCGGGGTAGTGTTCCTTCACGATGGCGGCCAGGCCCTGCTCCACATCCAGGCGGACCTGGTGGTCGGAGAGGGTCAGGCGGTTGTCGCAATAAATGGGGCTCTTGATGCCGCTGGCCCAGGTGAAGGGCTCGTCCGGGCGGAGGAACACCGCCTGGATTTTCAGCAAGTCTTTCGCGATCTTCAGCTTGTCGTTCATAGTCTCTGTCTCCTCATCCCACAAATTCTTTCACGCAGCGTGCATAGGCGGCCACCGGGTCGGCGGCGGCGGTGATGGGACGGCCCACCACGATGTAGTCCGAACCGATCTCCTTGGCCTGGGCGGGGGTGGTCACCCGGACCTGGTCCCCCTTCTCCCCGTCGGCGAAACGGATGCCCGGGGTCACGGTGAGGAAGCCCTTGCCGCATCTCTCATGGACCTTCCCCGCCTCCATGGGGGAGCACACCACCCCGTCCAGGCCGGCCTGGGCGGCGTTGGCGGCGTAGTGCATCACCGTCTGGTCCATGGGGGCGGAGATGAGCAGCTCCTCCTGCATCCGCTCCTGGCTGGTGGAGGTGAGCTGGGTCACGGCGATCACCAGGGGGCGGGAGCCGTCGGGGCGGGTGACCCCCTCCAGGGCCCCTTCCATCATGGCCCGGGTTCCGGCGGCGTGGAGGTTGATCATGTCCACATCCAGCCGGGAGAGGACGGCCATGGCCTTCTTCACGGTGTTTGGAATGTCGTGGAGCTTCAGGTCCAGGAAGATCTGGTGGCCCCGGGCCTTGATGGCCCGGACGATCTCCGGCCCCTCGGCATAGAACAGCTCCATGCCGATCTTCACATAGGGCTTCTTCCCGGAAAACTGGTCCAGGAAGGCCAGGGTCTCCTCCTTGCTGCTAAAATCGCAGGCGATGATTACGTCTTTTCCCATCCGTGGGCACCTCCAATGAGTTCGTTGATATCTTGGACGCCCAGCCGCTCCAGCAGGCTGGGCAGGTTCTGTATGATCTCCTGGCAGGCATAGGGGTTTGCCAGGTTGGCCGCCCCCACCTGAACGGCGGTGGCGCCTGCCAGCATCATCTCCACCACGTCCTCGGCGCTCTGCACCCCGCCCATGCCAATGATGGGCAGGTCCACCGCCTCGTATACCTGCCACACCATCCGCAGGGCCACCGGGAAGATGGCTGGGCCGGACAGGCCGCCGGTGGTGTTGGCCAGGATGGGGGCGCGCTTCCGGATGTCGATACGCATCCCCATGAGGGTGTTGATGAGGCTGAGGCCGTCGGCCCCGCCCTCCTGGCAGGCCTTGGCGATGGAGACGATGTCGGTGACGTTGGGGGAGAGTTTCAGATACACCGGCTTTTTGCACACGGCCTTCACCGCCCGGGTCACGTCATAGACCATGTTGGGGTCGGTGCCGAAGCTCATGCCCCCGTGGTGGACGTTGGGGCAGCTGACGTTCACCTCGATGAGGTCGGTGTGGGGGGAGGCGTCCGCCTTGGCGCAGCATTCCACGTACTCATCCAGGGAAAAGCCGCTGATGTTGGCCAGGATGGGCTTGTGGTAGACCTGGCGCAGCCGGGGCAGCTCCTCCGCCACCACTTTGTCGATGCCGGGGTTTTGCAGGCCCACGGCGTTGAGCATTCCCCCGGGGGTCTCGGCGATGCGGGGGGTGGGGTTGCCGAACCGGGGCTCCCGGGTGGTGCCCTTGACGCTGATGGCCCCCAGGCAGTTGATGTCGTACCACTGGGCAAACTCATACCCGAAGCCGAAGGTCCCGCTGGCGGGGATCACCGGGTTGTCCAGGGCGACCCCGCTGAGCTGTACCGCGGTTTTTACCATAGGATCTCCTCCTTCTCCAGCACGGGGCCCTCCCGGCAGATGCGCTTGTAGCCGTACTTGGTCTCACAGGTGCAGCCCATGCAGGCGCCGAAGCCGCAGCCCATCCGCTCCTCAAAACTAAACTGGCCGGAGGTGACGGCCTTCCCATACACCGCCCGGAGCATGGGCTCGGGGCCGCAGGTATAGATGTAACTGTACCCATCCCGGGGCATGGCGTCGGTGACGAAACCGCGGACGCCATAGGAGCCGTCCGCCGTGGCCACGGTCACCGCCGCGCCTAGGGCCTGGAATTCCTCCTCCAGGAAGGCTTCCGCGCGGGTGTTGAAGCCCAGGACCACCTGGGGGCGCTTCCCCTGGGCCACCAGGGCCTTGGCCAGGGCATAGAGGGGGGGCACCCCCGCCCCGCCGCCGATGAGCAGGGGCCGGTCCCCGGCCTTGGACAGGTCGTAGCCATTGCCCAGGCCGGTGAGCAGGTCCAGGGTCTGTCCCGGGCTCATTTGACTCATCTGGGCCGTGCCCTGGCCCACGACTTTATAGATCAGGGTGAGGCTCCCCTCCCCCCAGTCGCACACGGAGATGGGGCGGCGGAGGAACTTCCCCGCCAGGGCGATGTTGACAAACTGCCCCGGGGCGGTGATGGCCCCGGTGTCCCCGGAGAGGGTCATGCGATAGGTCCCGGGGGCCAGGGGCTGGTTGCCCTGGATGGTGAACAGGCTCCGTTTCATGGGGTATCCCCTCCTTCCGCCTGCCAGGCGATCTCCCCGCCGGAGAGGGTGAGCAGGCACTTGCCAAACACCCGCTCCCCGGCAAAGGGGGAGCTCTTCCCCTGGGAGAGGAAGTCCTCGGGGCGGATGGTGTACTGGGCGTCCAGGTCGAACACGGTGAGGTCCGCCGGGGCGCCCTCCTCCAGGGGGGCGCCGATGCCGAACCGCCGGGCGGGGTTGGTGTGCATCAGGTCGATGAGGGTTTCCAGGGAGAGGATTCCCGGGCGGACCAGGTGGGTGTAGAGCACCGGGAAGGCGGTCTC
>DXDK01000145.1 GCA_019115545.1 Candidatus Evtepia faecavium | reverse complement strand
TTCTACCAGGTGCGGGACCTGCCCACCGTGGCCAAGAAGCCCTCCACCTCCGAGCTGCTGGACTGGCTCCAGGCCCTCCGCCTGGGCGGCGTGGACCCGGAGAAGATCGAGAAGGAGCTGCCCTACGCCGGCATCCTCCTGAAGAAGAACGAGGATCTCGTCGCAGTGAAAAACGCCAAGACCCGGGTCAAAAACGGCTACCGCTGGTAAGCCCTGCTGACCTGCCGCGCGGGGCCGGGGGCCGCCCCCCCGTTAGTACGGACCCTACGGGTGGTCCAGGCTTTTACCCGCCTTGGGGCGCAGCGCCCCGGGGGGGTGCCTGCCGGCGGCCTCCATTTCTCCTGTGAGAAATGGAGGAAAGAACACCAGGGGCTGCGCCCCTGGACCCCAGTTTTCAAGGCCGCTCGCTGCTCGCTCGCTCCATCTTTTGGGATAGAGGCGCAGCGAGACGGCAGAGGGTTTTATCGTGACCCACCTACGTGCCCTGATTTGGAAACTTTCTTTTGGGAGATTTTCTATGGCTGGATTTTTCCACAGAGCAATGTCCAGTTAAAAATTGTTTCTCCGAATATGCGGTTCCAAATCTGGTCTGGTGCACTTTTGCCAGAAAGAGATGGTCGCTGAGGCCACCAACCCAAAAGATGGAGCGAGCCCCAGCGAGCGGTTTTATTCTTGGGGGTGCAGGGGGGAACCCCCTGCGACTCTTTGCGTCCGGGCTTTCTCATAGAGAAAGCCTGGATCCCCGCCCCGGATAGGGGCGGGGGACCACCCCGCAGGTTTGAACCTGCGGCGGTCCTGACGGGACCACCTGCCGATGCCGGGCGGCCCCTCCCCATTCCAGTCTTTGAGGTGAAGCCTTTGGTTCTATACATCATCGTCGGCCTGCTCCTGTTCGGGCTGCTCATCGCGGTCCACGAGGGGGGCCACTTCCTGGCCGCCAAGGGGCTGGGGGTCCAGGTGAACGAGTTCTCCGTGGGCATGGGCCCGGCCATCCTCTCCCGGCAGCGGGGGGAGACGGTGTACTCCCTCCGGGCCCTCCCCCTGGGGGGCTACTGCGCCATGGAGGGGGAGGAGGAGGACAGCCAGAACCCCCGGTCCTTCTCCCGCAAGCCCGCCTGGCGGAAGCTCATCATCCTGGCCGCCGGGTCGGGGATGAACTTCCTGGCGGGGTTTCTGCTGGTGGTGGTCCTCTTCGCCTCCGCCGGGAGCTTTGCCGTGCCGGTGATCCGGGACTTTGCCGAGGGCTTCCCCTACGCCGGGGAGGAGGGGCTGCAGCGGGGGGACCGGATCCTCTCGGTGAACGGCCACCGGGTGAGCACCTATTCCGAGGCGGTGACCCAGCTCTCCGCCGCCGCCGGGGCCCCCATGGACCTGGTGGTGGAGCGGGAAGGGGAGCGGGTGGCCCTCCATGACCTCCCCCTCCAGCCCCGGGAATACACCGTGGAGGGGGAGCGGGTGACCATGTACGGCCTCTTCTTCGCCACCCAGGAGGCCACCCTGCCCAACCTGCTGGCCCAGAGCTGGCACACCTGCGGGTACTTCGCCCGGGCGGTGTGGTCGGGGCTGGAGATGCTGGTCCGGGGCCAGGTGGCCCTGGAGGACATGTCCGGGCCGGTGGGCATCGTCTCCTACCTGGGCCAGGCGGGCAGCCAGGGGGGCTCCCTGGCCGCCGGGCTGCAGAACGTGGTGTACGTGGTGGCCCTCATCGCGGTGAACCTGGCCATTATGAACCTGCTGCCCCTCCCCGCCCTGGACGGGGGGCGGATTTTGCTGCTGCTGGTGGGGGAGGTGTGGTTCCTCTTCTCCGGGCAGAAGCTCAACCCCCGGTACGAGGCGTGGATCCACGCCGTGGGGTTTTTCCTACTCATCCTGCTGATGGTCTTTGTCACCTTCAGCGACATCGGGAAGCTGGTGGAATGATATGACGAAACAGATCTCTGTGGGCGGGGTGCCGGTGGGGGGCGGGGCCCCCGTCTCCATCCAGTCCATGACCAACACCCCCACCCAGGACGTGGCGGCCACCGTGGAGCAGATCCGCCGCCTGGCCGCCGCCGGGTGCCAGATCGTCCGGGTGGCGGTGCCCAATTTGGAAGCCGCCAAGGCCGTGGGGCAGATCAAGGAGCAGATCGACCTGCCCCTGGTGGCGGACATCCACTTCGACTACCGCCTGGCCCTGGAGTGCGTGGCCGCCGGGGCGGACAAGATCCGCATCAACCCCGGCAACATCGGCGGGGCGGACCGGGTGAAGGCGGTGGCCCAGGCCTGCGCCCGGAAGGGCATCCCCATCCGCATCGGGGTCAACGGGGGGTCTTTGGAGAAGCCCCTCCTGGCCAAGTACGGCGGGGTCACCCCCCAGGCCATGGTGGACTCCGCCTTCGGCCACATCGCCCTGCTGAACCGGTACGACTTTGACGACATCTGCGTGTCCCTGAAAGCCTCCTCGGTGCCTGTGACCATGGGGGCCTATACCCTGATGCACCAGCAGTCGGACTACCCCCTCCACCTGGGGGTCACCGAGGCGGGCACCGCCCATATGGGCACCCTGAAGGCCGCCGCGGGGATCGGCGGGCTGCTGGCCCTGGGGATCGGGGACACCCTCCGGGTGACCCTCACCGCCGACCCGGTGGAGGAGGTCTACGCCGCCCGGGACATTCTCAAGGCCATCGGCCTGCGCCGGGAGGGGCCGGACCTCATCGCCTGCCCCACCTGCGGGCGGACGAAGATCGACCTGATCCCCCTGGCCCAGGAAGTGGAGGCGCGGCTGCAGACCGTCACCAAACCCATCACCGTGGCGGTGATGGGCTGCCCCGTCAACGGCCCCGGGGAGGCCGCCGCCGCCGACGTGGGCATCGCCGGGGGGAACGGAAAGGGCCTGCTCTTCCGCCGGGGCAAGGTGGTCAAGCAGGTCCCCCAGGAGGCCCTGGTGGAGGAGCTGATGGCCCTGATTGAGACGTTGTAACTGCCGGTATCGGCAGGCGATCCTGTCAGGACCGTCGCAGGTTAAAACCTGCGGCGTGGGGGCGGGGGCCCGGCCCCCGTTATTACGTACCCTACGGGCGGTCGGGGCTATTACCGGCCTCGGGGCGCAGCGCCCCGGGGGGATGCCTGCCGGCGGCCTCCATTTCTCATGTGAGAAATGGAGGAAAGAACACCAGAGGGGAGAGTTTCTCCCCTCTGGACTCCCCACTCTAGTGGGAAATGCCCTAAGGGTTGTGTTTTTTTCGCTTCACT
>DXDK01000026.1 GCA_019115545.1 Candidatus Evtepia faecavium | reverse complement strand
ATCCAGCAAAAAAATATTCGCCCAAAAGAAAGTCCCCAAATCAGGGCCCGTAGATGGGTGCCGAAAAAACAACGACCGCTCCGCTGCGGCACGATCCCAAAAGATGGAGCGAGCGAGCAGCGAGCGGTCTTAAAATGTCCGGGTGCAGGGCGGAGCCCTGCGATTCTTTCCCCCTGCTTTCTTATAAAGAAAGCAGGGCCCCCGCCGGGTAGGCGGGCCCCCCGGGGCGCTGCGCCCCGAGGTGGGTAACCCCCCCACCGCCTGTGGGGTACGTACTACGCCATATCCGGCCCCAGAAGAATGTCCCGGGCCACGGGGGTGTAGAACCGCCGGGCCAGTTCTTCCCGGTCCTGGCTGTGGGCCAGGGCCCACATGAGCTTGGCATAGGCGGCCTCCAGGGTCATGTCGTGGGCCTCCAGCACCCCCAGGTCGGTTTTGAGGCCGTGGCCCACCTGGTAGACCCCCAGGTCGCTGCCCTCGTTCTGCACCTGGGTGGTGAAGACCACCGTCTTGCCCCGGGCGGCCGCCTGCTGGATCAGGGGGTAGAAGCCCCCCGCCCGGCCGGCGGGGACGCCTCCCACCCCGAAGCTCTCCACCAGCACCCCGTGGCTGTGCTCCAGGGCGAAGGCCAGGTAGTCCGGGGACTGCCCGGGCACCAGCTTCACCAGGGAGACCGCCTGGTCCAGCCGGTGGAAGAAGGCCGGCCGGGGGGCCCCCTCCGGGAGGATGTAGGGGGTCACCTTCCCCTCCTGGACCACCCCCAGGATGGGGTGGTTGATGCTGGAGAAGGCCCCGAAGCTCTTGGAATAGGTCTTCCGGGCCCGGGTGCCCGGGATGATCCGCCCGCCGAAGACCACCGTCACCCCCGGCAGGCGGCCGTCGCAGGCCACGGTGAAGCTGTCCAGGAGGTTGGTCTTGGAGTCGGTGATCTCCATGTGGATGGGCTTCTGGCTGCCGGTGAGGACGATGGGCTTGGGGCTGCCCTGGATGAGGTAGCTGAGGGCCGCCGCCGTGTAGGCCATGGTGTCCGTCCCGTGACAGATGACAAAACCGTCGTAATCGTCGTAGTGCTCCTCCACCGCCCGGGCGATGGCCAGCCAGTGGTTGGGGGTCATGTCGGTGGAGTCGATGTTGCACACCTGGATGGGGTCCACCTGGCACAGCCGCCGCACCGCCGGGACATAGCGGAGGAAGTCCGCCCCCGCCATCCCCGGGGCCAGGCCGGCCTCGGTCATCTCCGAGGCGATGGTCCCCCCGGTGCCGATCATCAGGATCTTTTTCATAGGCCGTCTCCCTTTCTGCAAAGGGGGCCGCCCGCCGGCGCGGACGGCCCCCTGGCTGCTGCGTAAAATCGGGTTCACCCCACGGTGTTCCACTTCTCGATGACCCCCCGGAGCTGGTTGGTCATCTTCTTCAGATCCTTGTTGGGGCTGCCCTTGCTGGCCCGGATGATGGCGATGAGGTCCATGGCCGCCCGCTCCAGCTCGTGGTAGGCGGTGGCGGGCCGGCCGCCGCCGGAGGCAAAGCTGGCCTTCTTGGGCAGCAGCTCCACCCCGGCCGCCAGCATCTTGTTGGCCGCCAGGTCAAAGACCTCCTCGTACAGCGGGGCGTGGGCGGGCAGTCCCATCTCCCGGAGGGTGTTGGCAAAGATCTCCGTCACCGGGGCGTCCCCGTGGACCACGAAGACCTGCTGGGGGGCGGGGTCCTTCACCGCCTGGATCCACTCGATCAGATGGTCCCGGTCGGCGTGGGAGGACAGGCCGTTGAGGTTGTAGATGGAGGCGTTCACCGCGATCTCCTCCCCGAACAGGCGGACCTGCTTGGCCCCGTCCAGCAGGTGGCGGCCCAGGGTGCCCTCCCCCTGGTAGCCCACGAAGACGATGGCGCACTCCTCCCGCCAGAGGTTGTGCTTCAGGTGGTGGCGGATCCGCCCGGCGTCGCACATGCCGGAAGCGGAGATGATCACCTTGGACCCCTTGTCCAGGTTCAGCATCTTGGACTCCTCGCTGCTCTCGGTGATCATCAGGCCGGGGAAGGTGAAGAGCTTCTCCCCCTCCCGCACCAGTTCCAGGGCCTCCTCATCCAGGTAGCCCCGCAGGTCCCCGGAGAAGATCTTGGTGGCCTCGCTGGCCAGGGGGGAGTCCACGCACACGGTGAAGTCCGGGGCGCTTTCCACCAGCCCCTCCCGCTTCATCTCCCGCATGAAGTAGAGCAGCTCCTGGGTGCGGCCCACGGCGAAGGAGGGGATGATCACGTTGCCTCCCTTGGCGAAGGTCTCGTCGATAATCCTGGCCAGCTCCTGGGTATAGGAGGCCACCGGCTCGTGGTTGCGGTCGCCATAGGTGCTCTCCATGACCACATAGTCCGCCCCCTGGACGGGGATGGGGTCCCGGATCACCGGCTGGTCCACGTTGCCGATGTCCCCGGAGAAGACGATCTTCTTCTCCACCCCGTTCTCGCTGAGCCACATCTCCACGCTGGCCGAGCCCAGCAGGTGCCCGGCGTCCACGAAGCGGAGTTTCACCCCCTCGAACAGCTCCACCACCTGGCCATATTCCACGGTGGTCACGTGGCTGGCCACCTGGGCGGCGTCCTCCACGGTGTACAGGGGCTCCACCGGTGGCCGGCCGGCCCGCTTGCCCTTCTGGTTCTTCCACTGGGCGTCCATCTCCTGGATGTGGGCCGAATCCTGGAGCATCACCGTCATCAGCTGGGCGGTGAGGCGGGTGGTGACGATCTGCCCCTGGAACCCCTCCTTGATGAGCAGGGGGATGCGTCCGGAGTGGTCGATGTGGGCGTGGGTGACGATGACATAGTCGATGTAGTTGGGGGCAAAGTCCAGCACGGAATTGTCCCGCTCGTCCTTCCCCTGCTGCAGGCCGCAGTCGATGAGGATCTTCTTCCCCCGCACCTCCACGCAGTGGCAGCTACCGGTGACGGCCTTGGCCGCCCCGAAAAAGGTCAGTTTCATTGGGGTTCCCTCCCTTGGTGTCTGTTTCGAATCTGCCGCTGGCGCGGCAGGCATGTTCCGCTCTTATCATACCCTATTTTCCGCCGTTTGCATAGGGGGTTTTTCCCCCGCCCCCGTTGTCCCCGGCGGGGGGATGTGGTACACTGTCCCCAGACACTTTCCGAAGGAGGAATCTTTCATGACCACCATGAGCCACGTCTGCGTCCGGGTGCTGGACCTGGAGCGCAGCCTTGCCTTTTACCGGGAGGCCCTGGGCCTCACCCCCCAGCGGGAGATGACCATGGAGGACCGGGGCTGGCGCCTGGTCTTTCTGGGGGACAACGAGACCCCCTTCCAGCTGGAGCTGTGCAAGCAGGTCGGCCGCACCCAACCCTACCAGCTGGGGGACGACACCCCCCACGTCGCCGTCACCGCCAAGGATTTCGCGGCCCTGAAGGCCCGCCACCAGGCCGAGGGCCGCGTGGTGGACCAGCTGCCCGGGGGGATCTATTTCATCCAGGACCCCGACGGGCATTTGATTGAGATTTTGCCGCCGAAGTGAGGCGGGGCGGCCCGTGTCGGCAGGCCCTGCAGGCCCTGCCGCCTAGTCCATCGCAGGTTAGGCCCTGCGGCGTGGTCCCCCGCCCCTATCCGGGGCGGGGATCCAGGCTTTCTCTAGAGAAAGCCCGGACGCAAAGAGTCGCAGGGGGTTCTGACAGCTAAGGTGGCTTCGCCTGGACTGAATCGAACAGTCCCCCGGACTGTTCGACCCATGCACCCCCTGGAATAAAACCGCTCGCTGGGGCTC
>DXDK01000025.1 GCA_019115545.1 Candidatus Evtepia faecavium | reverse complement strand
CAAAAGTGCACCAGACCAGATTTGGAAACGCATATTCGGTGAAAATATTTTTTGCTGGATATTGCTCTGTGGAAAAATCCAGTCTGAAAAAATCTCAAAAAAGAAAGTCCCCAAATCAGGGCACGTACATGGGCAGCATCAAAACCCACGACCGCCTTGCTGCGTCTCTATCCCAAAAGATGGAGCGAGCGAGCAGCGAGCGGCCTTGAAAATTGGGGTCCAGGGGCGCAGCCCCTGGTGTTCTTTCCTCCATTTCTCACAGGAGAAATGGAGGCCGCCGGCAGGCACCCCCCCGGGGCGCTGCGCCCCGAGGCCGGTAAAAGCCCCGACCACCCGTAGGGTACGTAGTAACGGCGGCCGGGCCCCCGGCCCCACCTTGCAGGGTTGAGCCTGCGCCGGTCCCGCCGGGACCACCCACCGACATCCCCCCGCCGGGCAGGCACCCCCCGGCGGGGACTTTTTTTGCCCAAATCCCTTGACAAGGGTTGTCTAATCGGTTAGACTAGACTTGTCTAAAGGGATAGACAACAGCCCAAGGAGGTGCTTTCCCATGAAACCCAACCAACCCCTCTCCCTGGCCGACCACCGCCTGCTGGACCTGGTGTGGCAGGCCGCGCCCATCCCCTCCCCGGAGCTGTGCAAGCTGGCCCAGGAGAAGCTGGGCTGGAAGCGCACCACCACCTACACCGTCATCAAGCGCCTGTGCGACAAGGGGTGCCTGCGGAACGAGGCCTCGGTGGTCACCCCCCTGGTGGACCGGGCCACCGTCCAGCGGGCCGACGGGCAGGAGGTGCTGCAGCGGTCCTTCCACGGGTCTCTGCCCAGCTTTCTGGCGGCCTTTCTCCAGGCGGGCACCGTCACCGACCAGGAGGCGGAGGAGATCGCCCAGATGCTGGACGACTATCGCCACGGCCGCTGACCGGCCCCGGTTCCTTCCACCCTCCCCCCTGTGAAAGGAGGTTTTCCCATGGAAGCCTTTCTCCAGACTTTGCTGACCATGTCCGCCACGGCGGCGGTGGCGGCGGGCATCGTGATGCTCCTCCGCCTGCCCCTGAAACGGGCCCCCCGGTGGATCACCTGCGCCCTGTGGGCGGTGGTGCTGCTGCGGATGGTTTTGCCCGGCGGGCTGGACCTGCCGGTGGGCCTGGTGCCCCAGGGGGTCTCCAGCGGGGCCTATGTGGAGCAAGTCCTCCCCGCCGCCCCGGCGGAGGCGGCGCCGGCGGACCCCGTCCCCGCAGACCCCGCCCAACAGACCGAGACCCCAACCCAACCCCCCGCCCAGCAGACCGCCCTTCCCGACGCCTCGCCAGAGTCGGCGGCGGCTCCCGCCGCCCTGAACTGGCCGGCCATCCTCACGGGGATCTGGGCCGCCGGGTGCCTGGCCTGCCTGCTGTGGGCTGCCCTCTCCTACTGGCGGCTGCGGCGGCAGGTGGCAGAGGCCGTGCTGGTCTCCCCCCTGATGGCGGCGGCGGTGTATGAGAGCGACCAGATCCCCTCCCCCTTCGTCTGCGGTTTCTTCCGGCCCAGGATCTATCTCCCCGCGGGGCTGGACCCGGACGACCGGGCCTACGTCCTCCTCCACGAGCGGGCCCATCTCCGCCGGTGGGACCACCGGACCAAGCTCTTGGCCTGGCTGGCCCTGTCGGTCCACTGGTTCAACCCGGTGCTGTGGGTGGCCTATCGCCTGTACTGCCGGGATGTGGAGGCCGCCTGCGACCAGGCGGTGATCCGCACCTTTGACCGGGAGGACACCGCCCGGTATGCCGAGACCCTCCTCCACCTGGGCCGGCGGACCCCCTTCCCCGCCGTCCTCCCCCTGGCCTTCGGGGAGGAGGATGCCAAGCACCGCATCCGGGGGGTGCTCACCTACAAAAAACCCGCCTTCTGGCTGGTGCTGGTGGCGGCCATCGCCTGCGTGGTGGCGGCGGTGCTGCTGCTGGCCGACCGAAACCCCACGGAGCCTCAGTTGGATGGGCACACCATCACCCGCGGGGAGATGGTGGAGCGGCTGGCGCTGGACGCGCCCTGGGCGGACAGCCCGGTGCTCTCCACCACCACAGCCCTGCCGGAGGATCTGGTGGAGTGGGGGGTGGAACTGCTGGATTCCATCGACCTGGGTCCCTTCTCCCCCAGTGAAGCGCCGGATCCCCTGCCCGACAGGACGGTGATCCTCCCCGTGGACCACAGCGGTGCCGTCTACTACCTGTTGTGCCCCCAGTATGGGCAGTCGTCCCTCTACTTCAGCGACGGCGCCGGCAACTGCACCCAGGCGGAGATCCCCGCCCGCCAGCAGGGCTTTCTCGACGACTGGATGCTGGAGGTGGAGGACGCCTTGAACAGCAGCGCCGTCGCCCAGCTGTACGCCTGCCGGACCCCCTACGTGGGCAGCGCCTCGGACACCGGGGCGCTGCTGGAGGCCCTGGGCTTCGGCCTCATGGTGGGGGATTACACCATGGAACTGCAAACCGATGCCGAGCCCTACGGGGTCACCCTCCGGTTCCAGAGCCTCCCCCAGGTGAACTGGGCGGAGAACTACCTCACCGAGGCCAGCCGGCTGGCCCTGGCCCTCATGGACAACGCCGGGTACATCGCCTTTGCCGACGGGGAGGGGGCGCCCTTCCTCCAGGTGAATCGGGGGGACTACCAGGACCTGGACATCGGCGCGGAGGAGGATTTCACCCGCCTCTATGGCGCGGCGCGGCGAAACCTGGGGCCGGAAAGCGACGCGTTTTCCTCCGGTTGGTGCTATGACCCAGTGGAGTACCTCTACTTCGATCCCCGTCTGGTGGAGGTCCGCCAGGGCACGGAGGCGGAGGTCACCGCAGCGTACCAAGGGCTCCAATTCGTCCCGGAAACGGACTGGTTTTCCCTCCACTTTGCAGACGGCGACGGCCACGGATCCGCCTATCGTTTTGTCCGGGACCCCGCCCTCCTGTCCCGGCCCCTGGACTCCCCCACGTACCCGGTCATCACCACCCCCGACGGGCAGACCATCGACCTGGGAGCCCGGCAGGAGGGCGAGCACGTCTTCGTGGGGGCCTTCATCGAACCCGCCACCGGCATGGACACCGGCTACCGGGTCTACGTCCGGGGAGAGGAAACCTACCTGGCCCTCTTCCGCCAGGACGTGCTGGCCTACCTGGTCCAGGTCCAGTGGACCGCCCACGCCGTCCACCCGGAGGACTGGACGGCGTGAACCCACAAAAGCAAAACCAGCGCACAGCGTTCCGCTGTGCGCTGGTTTTCTTCTCGCCTGCCAGAACAGGCCTCGCAGCGTTTCCCCGCCCGCAGGCGGGGAAAGAAACTCCAATCATGTTTTGACCGGCTCCGCCGGCCAAAACATACTTCTCACCCCGAGAGTGCCTGGCCCTGCCAGGCGCGGTTCGGGGTGCAACCCCCAATTTTGGGAGGGGCCAAAAATCAGGCAGGCAGCTTGCCTCCCTCGTACGCTGTCTTCCCGAACGAAGCACAAACGCCGGTGCCCCTCCCAAAATTCTCTTACCGGAACTGCCCGGTTTTTGGGAGAACCGCCTCCCGCTTCTGCTCCTTCCGCTCGTAGGAGGCCGGGGTGCGGCGGTAGAAAATCTGGTTGTCCTCGATATAGGCCTCCAGGTACCCCAGGCCCCGGAGGTAGTTGATATAGGACAGGCTGGAGGAGGCGAAGTAGGACAGGTTCCGCAGGTCCCCCGCGTCGATCTTGTACCGCCGGCAGATGTCGGCGGCCATCTTGGCGGGGGTGGTGGGGCCCTCGATGAGGTCCAGCAGGTCCACCATCCGCTCGGCAAAGAACCGGGCCTCCATGTCCACCAGGGGGAGGATCTCGTCATAAATGCCAAAGTGGGCCACGATGAACTTCTCCGCCGGCTCGGTGCGCATCTTCCGCATGGAGTCCAGATAGTCCTTGACGCAGAAGGCGTAGGGGAACTTGGAGTGGTGGAGGGTACGCCCGGTCATCATGGCGTCCCCCAGGTAGAGGACGTTGTCCGGGGTGCGGGTGCAAATGTGGTCCACGGTGTGGCCGGGGGTGTGGATGATGTCAAACGCCGCCCCGCAGAAGGTGATGCGGTCCTCGGTGGGCAGGATGATCCGGTCGGCCAAGCAGGGGGTGCCGTGGAGGGGCGGGGAGGCCACCACGTCCTCCGGAGACATGAGGTAGTTGGTGATGTTCAGGCCCAGGTAGGACATCTGGTGCCCGGCCTCCCCCAGGGACATGGCCAGCTTCGTGCCGTACTTCTCCTTGAGGTAGGCCACGTTGCCCATATGGTCGATGTGGGCGTGGCTGCAGATCACCCCCACGGGGGTGAGGCCTTCCCGCTGGAGGCTCTCCTCCAGGTCCTCCCGCTGGTCGTTGAGCCCGGTGTCCAGCAGGATGCAGTGGCTCTCGTCCACCTTGTAAAAGGGGATGAGCTCCCAGCTTTTGAAGACCCAGGTGTTGCCTAAAACGTGTTCCAGTTCCATTGGATAATCTCCTCCCTTCAGGAAAGTTGAGGTTGTTTGTGAAGTGGGGCCGGGGGCCCGGCCTCCGGTGGTACGGACCCTACGGGCGGTGGGGGCTCTTACCCACCTCGGGGCGCAGCGCCCCGGGGGGGCCCGCCTACCCGGCGGGGGCCCTGCTTTCTTTATAAGAAAGCAGGGGGAAAGAATCGCAGGGGGTTCCCCCCTGCACCCCCTGGAATAAAACCGCTCGCTGGGGCTCGCTCCATCTTTTGCGTTTGTGTCTTTTGCAACCATCTCTTTCTGGCTCATGTGCACCAGACCAGATTTGGATACGCATATTCGGGGAAAATATTTTTTGCTGGAT
>DXDK01000144.1 GCA_019115545.1 Candidatus Evtepia faecavium | reverse complement strand
GTGACGGTCTGGCCCAGGTAAGCCTCGGCGTCGGCCTTCAGCTTCTGGAGGATCATGGCGCTGATCTCCTGGGGGGTGTAGGACTTGCCGTCGATGGTGACTTTATAGTTGGAGCCCATCTCCCGCTTGATGGAGATGACCGTCCGGTCGGGGTTGGTGATGGCCTGGCGCTTGGCCACCTGGCCCACCATGCGCTCGCCGTCCTTGGAGAAGGCCACGATGGAGGGGGTGGTGCGGTTGCCCTCCGCGTTGGGGATGACGACGGCCTCGCCGCCCTCCATCACCGCCACGCAGGAGTTGGTGGTTCCTAAATCGATACCGATGATCTTAGACATAATGGGGTTCCTCCTTATTGCAGAACAGTTGACTGTGAATGGTTTGAAGATACTCTATGCAAAAAGTTTTGTGGACTTGAAATGGCTTTCTTGGCGGTGGGAACTAGTTGGCCACCTTCACCAGGGCGTGGCGGATGACCTTCTCCCCCAGCTTAAAGCCGGCCTGGAAGACCTCGGCCACCATATTCTCCCCAAAGGCCTCGTCCTCCATGTGCATCACGGCGTTGTGGAAGTTGGGGTCAAAGGGCTGGCCCTGGGCGGGGATCTCCTCCACCCCCAGCTTTTCCAGGACGGATTTCAGCTGGTTCATGGTCATCTCCACCCCTTTGGCGTAGGCCTCGTCGCAGGTCTCCTGCTTCAGGGCCCGCTCCAGGTTGTCGTAGACGGGGAGGAGCTCCTTGATGGTGTCCGCCCGGGCGGTGGTCCAGGCGTTCTCCTTCTCCTTCTGGCTGCGCTTGCGGTAGTTGTCGTACTCCGCCAGCAGCCGGAGGTACTGGTCGTCCTTTTCCCGGATGGTCTGCTGGAGCTGCTCCACCTCCGAGGGCTGGGCGGCCGCTTCCGGGGCCTCCGCGGCTTCGGGGGCCTCCGCCGTCTCCGGGGCGGTTTCCACGGGTTCTTCCTGGGGGGTGTTCTCCAGGGGTTCCTGGTTGGTTTCCTTCTCGTTGTTCATGAGGGCTCATTCCTCCTTATCATCTTCCGGTTCCATGGCACCGGGGGGCGGGATCTCGTTCTCGGGCTTTCCGAACATGCGGGAGAGCCCGTCGGCGAAGTAGGACAGCCGGGCGGCCAGGTCGGCGTAGTTCATCCGGGTGGGGCCCACCACGCCGATGACCCCCTGCATCCCGCCGCCGATGTCGTAGCTGGCCATGATCACGCTGGAGTCCTTCAGCTCGTCGGCCACGTTCTCCGGGCCGATGAGGATCTTCACCTTGTCGTTCTGGAGCACGGGGAACTTGGCCCCCTCCTCCATCTCGGTGAGGAAGTTCATGATGGGCTCGGCCCGCTCCAGGCTCTGGTACTCCGGGTGGGCCAGCAGGGTGGGCAGGCCGGCGGTGTGGACCACGTTGGCCTCCAGCCCCTCCAGCACCTCCATGGCAAAAGAGACCACCAGCTGGATCAGGCCGTAGGCTTCCTCTCCCGCGTGGGAGGCCACCCGCTCCAAGGCGGGGCCCAGCTCCTCCAGGGTGAGCCCGGTGAAGGAGGTGTTCAGGAGGGTGCTCAACAGCTGCAGCTGGGGGTTGGACAGGGGGGTGGGCAGGCGGAAGAGTTTGTTCCGCACCTGCTGCCCGTCGGTCATGAGGACGGCGATGAAGGCGCTCTCCTCCACCATCAGCAGGTCGTACCGGGTGATGGTGGCCTTGCGGCTGCCGGTGGTCAGGGAGAAGGTGGGGTACTGGGTCAGCTGGGAGATGATCTTCCCGGCCTCGGTCATCACCTGGTCCATCTCCCGCATTTTCAGGTTCAGGGCGTCGTTGATCTTCTGGGCCTCCTGCATGGTCAGGCGGTGTTCCTCCATGAGTTCGTTGACGTACAGGCGGTATCCTTTGGGAGAGGGGATGCGCCCGGCGGAGGTGTGGGGCTGCTCCAGGTAGCCCAGGTTCTCCAGCTCGGCCATCTCGTTGCGGATGGTGGCGGAGGAGACCTTCAGCCCGGCGGCGGCCACGATGGCTTTGGAGCCCACAGGTTCCGCCGTCTGTATGTAGTTTTCTACCACGGCGCGGAGGATCTGTTTCTTGCGCTCCGACAGTTCCATTTCCAGGCCTCCTTTGGCCTTTGCAATCATTTTAGCACTCACTCTCCCTGAGTGCTAAAACAAATATAGCACTTCCCCTATCCAATGTCAAGGGGCGGGAAAAAATATCTTGACTTTCCCCCACTTTCAGACATTTCCCTAATTTTGTCCGGCGGGACTGCTGGTTTTCGTGCAATATTTGCACTTTTGCGGGGAGACTGCCAAAATCCCGCCGGGCAGGGCCGGGGGCCTGGCCCCCGTAGTACGTACCCTACGGGTAGTGGGGGCTCTTACCCGCCTCGGGGCGCAGCGCCCCGGGGGCCCGCCTGCCCGGCGGGGGCCCTGCTTTCTTTATAAGAAAGCAGGAGGAAAGAATCGCAGGGCTCCGACCAGCTAAGGTGGCTTCGCCTGGACTGAATCGAACAGTCCCCCGGACTGTTCGACCCATGCACCCGGTTTTCAAGGCCGCTCGCTGCTCGCTCGCTCTGTTTTGGGGTGGGAGACGCAGCGGGGCGGTCGTGGGTTTGATTGCGGCCCATGTACGTGCCCTGATTTGGAAACTTTCTTTTGGGAAAAAATTTTTGGCTGGATTTTTTGGGTGGTACCGCCTTTATACAGGCTGAAGTCCCCTTCCGCCTCTATAGAGGCGGTTCCCCCACCCACTTCCCCCAGCCCGCCCAGCTGGGGGGCGGGCCCCTTCCCACGTTGGATACAGGGCCGCAGGCCAGGATACAAAAAAAGAGGGATACCCCGAAGGATATCCCCCACTAGAGTGGGGAGTCCAGAGGGGAGAACCTCTCCCCTCTGGGACTCTTTCCCCCATTTCTCTAGAGAAATGGGGCCCCCGCCGGGTAGGCGCCCCCCGGGGCGCTGCGCCCCGAGGCCGGTCCAGGGGGCAGGGCCCGTAGGGTACGTACTGCGCCAACGGGCCCCCGGCCCCACCCTGGGGCCCTGGGCCTCACTCCTCCGCCGCCCGCAGCCGCTCCACCAGGGAGGCCCGGGCCACCACCCGGTACACCCCCAGGGGGATCAGGCAGCCCAGGGCCAGGAAGATGGGCGCCAGGATCCCCACCGGGGCCAGGGTGAGGTGATAGGTGAAGAACCAGATCCGCTCCTCCACCGCCCCCATAAGGAGGACCATGGCCAGGGCCAGCCCGGCGCCAAAGACCACCGCGCTCAGGGCGTAGAAGACCCCCTCCCACATCAGGGTGGCCTTCAGCTGCCCCCCGGTCATGCCGATGGACTGGAGCACGGCGAACTCCCGCCGGCGGGTGAGGATGCCGGTGAGGATGGCGTTGAAGAAGTTCAGCACCCCCACCAGGCCCACGATGAAGCTCAGAGCCCCGCCCAGGAGGACGAACATCCCCCGGAAGCCCTCAAACTCCCCGGCGAAGGTGGCCCGGCTCTCGTAGTCCAGCTGGGGATTGTCCTGCTCCGTGTAGTTTTGGAGGAAGGCCTCCATGGCGGCGTTGCCCTCGTCGGTGGTGTTGAAGGCGTAGGACATGACGCAGTCGGTCCCCGTGTCCCGGCAGAAGGTCTCGCTGTTCAGGACGAACTCGTCGCTGCCGTAGTACCCGTAGTCCAGGGAGTTGGGCACCGTCACCAGGGCCGCCACCTCGTAGGTCACGTCCCGGTAGGTTTTGGGGACCTCCCGGTAGTTCCCGTCCTCCGGGGGGAGGGAGCCGTAGCTCTCCCCGGTGTCGGGGTCGATGTATTCCATCTCCTCCACGTACCGCAGGGTGATGGTGTCCCCCAGCCGGGCCCAGTGGGAGCCCATCACCGGGTTGCCGTAGTCGTCCTCGTTGTACACCGCGGCGATGTAGTTGCCGCCGGGCTCATAGAGTTGGGACAGGTCCCCCTCCAGCACCGTCAGCTGGTCCAGGGCGAAGGCCTCCATGCCGTAGAGCTGGGCCGTGTCGGCCAAGAGGCCCGCCTCGTTCCGGTTCGTCAGGGACACCAGCTGGTCCAGCCAGCCCTCCGGCCCGGGGAAGTAGGCCCGGGCCGCCCGGAAGTAGTCCTCGGGGACGTACTCCAGCACGGGGGAGGTGCGGCCGTAGACCTTGCCCCCTTCGGTGACGCTCCCCTGGGCCAGGACGGCGTCGATGGCCGCCTGGGGCAGGGCCTGGTCCGGGTTGAAGATTTCGCCGGTCTGGAAGTGGCCGGCGTCGGCCAGGGTGAAGTCGGTGCAGAGCTGGCGGGAGACGTACTTGTCCATGTCAAACCCCCGGGCCACCGTCACGGTGAAGTTCAGCAGCACCACCGCCAGGGTGAGGGAGAGGACGGTGACCACCGTCTTCCCCCGGCTGCGGCCCAGGTTGGCCCAGGCCATGCCCGCCAGGGAGAAGGCCTTCCGAGGCCGCCGGGTCTTTTTCCGGCTGCCGCTGCCCTCGGTGTACCGCACCGCCTCCACCGGGGAGACCTTGGCGGCCATCCGCCCCGGCCGGGCGCAGGAGAGGAACACCGTCAGCAGGGCAAACCCCGCCGAGCCCAGGAAGATCACCGGGCTCACGGAGACCACGTCGGACACCCCGTCCAGCTGGGCCACCACCGCCGGGGTGAGCCGGCCTCCCACCAGCCAGCCCACCGCCAGCCCGATGGGGATGCCCACGCAGCTGAGGAGGAGGGCCTGCTGGCGGAGCATGGCCTTGATCTGCCGCCCGGTGGTGCCGATGGTTTTCAGCAGGCCGTAGAAGCGCACGTCGTTGGCCACGGAGATCTGGAATACATTATAGATAATCAGGTACCCCGTCAGCAGGATGAGCACCAGCACCACCCCGATGATCACCAGGGTGGCGGGGTCCATGTCCTCCAGCAGCTGAGAGCCGGTGTAGCTCCAGTTGACCCCGTAGTTTATGTAGTTGGCCCCGTTGGGATCGTCACTCTGAAAGCCGCAGCGGGCCAGGATCTCCCCCATGTCCCCGTCGATGTGGAGGGAATTGGGGAGCATCACGTCCATGGACCAGGCGCCGGTGATGCCGTCCGACCCCGGCGGGGTGACCCCCACCGCCTGGAGGACGGCCTCCACCCGGCTGTTGGGCACCTGCACGAAGCCGGCGGGGATGGCGGCGTCATGCTCCCACCAGCCGGAGAGGGTGAAGGTCTGGGTGGTCTCGTGCCCGTCCACGTCCAGGGTGAGGGTGAATTGGGCCCCGATCTCCGGGGTGACCCCCAAGAGGTCCAGCACCTGGGTGTCGGCGGCGGCCTGGTCGGTGCCCTCCTGGGGCAGGGCGCCGGTGGTGGGGGTGGCGTAGCTCCACTGGGCGTAGTTGGCGTCGGAGTAGGCCACCTCCACATGGGTCTTTTGGAAGGGGTCCCCGGTGGCCATCCCCAGCATCCGCCGCAGGCCGTAGGCCTCCACCAGGGGGTCCTCCTTCAGGGCGTCCACCTGGTCCAGGGTGAGGCTTTTGAAGGTACCGTGGGCATAGCCCCCCGCCTGGCGGAAGTTGGACTGCTGGAAACCGTCGTTGATGGACAGGGCGATGGTGAACAGGGAGGTGAATAGCACCGTGGTCAGGGCGATGGCCACGATGGCGATCAGATTCCGGGTCCTGGCGGCCCCCATGGCCTGGCGGCCCAGGCGGCGGACCCGGGCGCGGTTGGATACGCGGATCATCCCCTCACCCCCTGGTGGTGATCCGGCCGTCCTCGATGCGGACGATCCGGTCTGCCATCTGGGCGATCTCCTCGTTGTGGGTGATCATCACGATGGTCTGGGCGAAGCGCTGGCTGGTGACCTTCAGCAGGCCCATGACGTCCTGGCTGGTTTTGGAGTCCAGGTTGCCGGTGGGCTCGTCAGCCAGGAGGATGGCGGGCTTGGCCGCCAGGGCCCGGGCGATGGCCACCCGCTGCTGCTGGCCCCCGGAGAGCTGGTTGGGCAGGCTGTGGAGCTTGGCCCCCAGGCCCAGGGTGTCCACGATCTGGTCCAGGTAGGCCGGGTCGGGGGCCTTCCCGTCCAGCTGGATGGGGAGGACGATGTTCTCATACACGCTGAGCACCGGCACCAGGTTGTAGTTCTGGAACACAAAGCCGATCTTCCGCCGGCGGAAGATGGTGAGGGCCTCGTCCTTCAGGGAAAAGATCTCCCGCCCGTCCACGGTGACCGAGCCGGAGGTGGGCCGGTCCAGCCCGCCCAGCATGTGCAGCAGGGTGGACTTCCCCGAGCCGGAGGTCCCCACCACCGCCAGGAACTCCCCCTTCTCCACGGTGAGGTCCACCCCGTCCAGGGCGCGGACCTCGGTCTCCCCCGCGCCGTAGATCTTGCGCAGGTCTTTGGTCTGTAGAATGGTCATGGCCATCCCTCCTTTTCCCTTTGAGGATAGCACAGGAATCTTTCCACATTCTTTCTCAAATCTAACGGTTTTGTAAGAAGTTGGAGGCGCATTTTTTGAAATCCCCTTGCTTTTTATGCGCATGATGTGTATAATACAGACACAGAGAGAACAAAGGAGGGCAGACGATGCGCCCACGCGATGTTGAAAAGCTCCTCACCGCCGACGGGTGGGTCTACAAAACCACCAAGGGAAGCCACAAGCATTTCGTCCACCCCACAAAACCCGGGAAGGTGACCGTCCCCCAACATCCCGGGGACACCATCGACCCCACCCTGCTGAAGCGGATTCTGAAACAGGCGGGCCTGGACTGAGCCCGCCGGAAAGGAGACTGCCATGAAACTGACCTACCCCGCCTGTGTCTACCAAGACCCCGAGACCGGGCATTACACTGTGGAGGTTCCCGACCTGCCCGGCTGCGTCTCCGGCGGCCCTACTCTGGCCGATGCCATCCTCATGGCAGAGGACGCCGCCAGCGGCTGGGTGTTGGATGCGCTGGAGGACGGCCGCCCCGCCCCCGCTGCCAGCTCCATGGCCGCCGTGACCCCCGACCCCGGAGGGTTCCCCACCCTCCTC
Organism: Candidatus Evtepia faecavium; assembly: GCA_019115545.1. GTDB lineage: Bacteria > Bacillota > Clostridia > Oscillospirales > Oscillospiraceae > Evtepia > Evtepia faecavium. Next base: position 9,957 of record DXDK01000144.1, on the reverse strand, counting down.
ATCCTGGATATGGACGCCTATGCCGAGAAGTACGGCAACAAAGCGGTGCGGAAAAACCTCACCATCCCCGCCTGGCTGAACACCTTCGCGGAGAAACAGCATGTGAACTTCTCCCAAGTCCTCACCGACGCCCTCACCGCCCTCTACCAGAAGCAGGCCCATTGACCCTCCCCTGACAAACCGCGCCCCGCGGCCGCACCGGCCGCGGGGCGTTTTGTCTGTACGGAATGCAAACGCCAACCCCTCACTGTGGCAAAAACAAGGAAAACACGCTCCCCTTCCCGGGGGCGGATGCCACCTTCACATACCCCCCCTGGCCGGCGGCGATCTGCCGGACCAGGTAGAGGCCGATGCCCACCCCCTCCCGGTCCCGGGCGGCCGGGGCGCGGTAGAAGCGCTGGAAGACCTTGGCCTGTTCCTCCTCCCCCAGGCCCGGGCCGGTGTCGGCCACGTCGATGCGGCAGAAGAGCTCGTAGGGGGTGACGGAGACGGTGACCCGCCCCCCGGCGGGGGTGTACTTCACGGCGTTGTCCAGCAGGTTGCACACCGCCTCCCCGGTCCACTTGGGGTCGAAGCGGGCGGCGGCCTCGGTGGGTTCCAGGGTGAGGGCGATCCCCTTCTCCGCCGCCCGGGGGGCGAACTGGGCCGCCGCCTCCGCCAGCATGGGCCCCACCGGGGCGGGGACGGGGTGGAGGGCGAGGATCCCCGTCTCCAGCCGGGAGGTCTTTACCAGGGCCTGGATGAGGTCCCGGAGCTTTTCCCCCTGGCCCTCCAGGGCCTGGACGCAGGCCCTGCCCTGGGGCGTGAGGTCCTGCTCCTCCAGCAGCTGGGCATAGAGGAGGAGGTTGGCCACCGGGGTCCTGGTCTGGTGGGCAATGTCGGAGACCAGGGTCTTGAGCTTGTCCTTCTCCTCCGCCAGCTGCCGGGCGGACTGGGCGGAGGTGCGCAGCACCTCCCCCAGCCGGGCCTCCACCGCGGAGAGGAGGCTCTCGTCCAGGGGGCCCTGGGGGGCCTGGCCTTGGAGGGCCTGGTCCAGCATCCGGTCCAGGTTCTCCAGGGTGCGCTTCTCCCGCCGGCGGAACCACAGTCCCCCCGCCAGGGCCCCCAGGGCGGCGGCCAGGAGGCACCATAACATCGTCTGTCCCATCATCCCTTCACCGCCCAGGTATAGCCCACGCCGTAGACCGTTTTCAGATACTTGGGTTTCGAGGGGGTGTCCTCCAGCTTGTCCCGCAGGCGCTTCACCGTCACCGAGAGGGCGTTCTCGTCCACATAGGCCGCCCCGTCGGTCCAGACCCGGTCCACCAGGTCGGCCCGGGTGAGGGTGGTCCCCCGGTTCTGGACCAGGAGCTTCAACAGCTTCTGCTCGGTCTTGCTCAGCGCAATGGGCCGGCCGGCCTTGCGGTACTCCATCCGGGCAAAGTCGAAGGTGAAGTCCCCCACCTCCACCACCTGCCCGGCCCCGCCGCCGGAGCGGCGCAGCTGGGCGTTCACCCGGGCCCGGAGGACCGCCAGGGAGAAGGGTTTGGTGATGTAGTCCTCCGCCCCCAGCTCCAGGCCGGCCACGATGTCGGTCTCCAGGTCGTTGGCGGTGAGCAGGAGCACCGGCAGCCGGCCCCGGACCTCCTCCAGGAAGGTCAGGCCGCTGCCGTCGGGGAGGTTCACGTCCAGGATGGCCAGGGCAAAGGGGCCTTCCGCCGCCAGAGTCTGCCGGGCCTGGGCCAGGGTGCGGCAGAGGGTCACCGGCCGCCCTTCGGTCTGTAGGGCCAGGCGGACCCCCTCCCCCAGGGCCAGGTCGTCCTCTACCAGGAGCAGTTTTTCCATAGGGCACCTCCATTCCCGTTTGGTGTCTTCAGGATAGCACAGATCCCCCCGGGTGGCAAGCAAGGGAAAGGGCCAGGAACCCTTCCATCCCTATTGACAAGTTGCCAAAAAAGGATAGAATAGGACTGCTCTTTCCCATTTTCCCGAAAAAGAGACACGAAAAAGAGAGGACACAACAACAACTATGTGGGAACGAAAAGACCTCAAACGCCGGGGAAAGCGGCAGCTGGGCCGGAACTGGCTGGCCACGGTGGCCGTCTGCTTCCTCCTGGCCTTCACCGGCGCGGAATTCGTCGGCTCCACCGACTTCATCCACCAGTTTGACCCGGCGGAGATGCTCCCCGGGGACCAGGTGGTCGTCCAGCAGGTGGATCTGTCCAACTGGGAGATGCTCCTGCAGTGGCTGGACATCGACCCCATGGACGGCACCCACCCCATGTGGGCCGCCGCCAACCAGAGCGTCGCCCCCCTGTTTGACACCCTGACCGCCCCCTTCTCCGCCTTCTTCGCCCTGCTGGAGCGCTCCCAGTTCGCCGGCTGGCTGGACATTCTCCTGGCCGTGGCGGGCATCGCCGGGGGGCTGTGGTTCTCCATCTGGGTCCTCGGGGCCCTGACGGTGGGGGCCCGGCGCTTCCTGCTGGAGAGCCGGGTGCGGGACAACATCAGCATCGCGGCCATGTTCACCCCCTTTGCCCGGGGGAACTGGTGGAACGTCACCAAGGGCACCCTGCTGCGCTCGGTCTACCTGATCCTCTGGACGTGCACGGTGGTGGGCTTTCCCATCAAGTTCTACGCCTACCGCATGGTGCCCTATATCCTGGCGGAGAACCCCCAGATTTCTCCCCGGGAGGCCATCCTCCTCTCCCGGCAGATGATGGACGGGCAGAAGTGGCGCTGCTTCCTCCTGGATCTGACCTTCTTCCTCCACTGGTCCCTGCTGCCCACCATCGCCGCCTCCCTGCTGGGCCTGGCCGTGGGTCTGCTGGCCGGGGAGACGGCGCTGATCCAGTTCCTCCCCTCCCTGCTGGTGGGCCTGCTGTCCCTGCTGTTCGTCAACGGCTACCGCTCGGCCACCTATACGGAGCTGTACGTCGTCCTCCGCCGGGGCCAGCTGGAGGGGGACGCCCCCCTGGCCCAGCGCTTCACCGTCCCCGAATTCGGGGAGGAGCCCCCCCAGAGGGAGAAGCCCCGCCTGGCCGACAAGCTGGTGCGCCCCCCGGAGGACCCGGTGTTCCACTTCGTCCAGCGGCACAAGCTGAACTACAACCGGAAGTATCCCCTGCGCACCCTGATCCTGCTGTTCTTTGCCTTCTCCTTTGTGGGGTGGCTGTGGGAGGTCTCCCTGCACATCGTCACCCAGGGGATGCTCATCAACCGGGGGACCATGCTGGGCCCCTGGCTGCCCATCTACGGCGCCGGCGGCGTGCTGGTGCTGCTCCTGCTGCGGCGGCTGTTCACCCGCCCGGCGGCCACCTTCCTGGTCTCCATGGTCCTGTGCTCCATCGTGGAGTACTTTGCCAGCTGGTTCCTGGAGATGAGCTACGGCATCCGCTGGTGGGACTACAGCGGCTACTTCATGAACCTCAACGGCCGCATCTGCCTGGAGGGGGCGGTGACCTTCGGCCTGGCCTGCTGCATCGTGGTGTACTTCGCCGCGCCCCTGCTGGGGGCGGGCATCGCCCGCCTCTCCCCGGCCAAGCAGACCGCCCTGTGCGCCGTGCTGCTGGCCCTGTTCGGGGCGGACCTGGTCTACTCCCACTTCCACCCCAACGCCGGCACGGGGATCACCGACTACGACGACTGGAAACAGGCGGAGGGGGGCGCAGCCTCCGCCCTCCCCGAGGACACGGGGGCGTAACTTTCTCCCAGAACAAAAGCCTGTACCGCCTATGCGGTACAGGCTTTTGCCTCCCCCAGCCCCGGGCGGCGCTGCTCTCTCTGGAAAAAAGCCCTTGCAAACCCCCGCCGTTTCCCCTATCATAAACGTATGACATCCCCGCGGCCCTGGAGGGGCCGCAAATCCCGCCCAGGAGGAGAGGACCCATGAAGAAAAGATGGCTGGCAGCCTTCCTTGCCCTGTGTATGGCGTTGACGATGCTTCCGACGGCCTTCGCCGCTGACGCCCCGGCCACGGTGACGGGGCGGAGCGAGACCCTCACCGCCGACACCTCCACCGCCGCCCTGCCGGACCACGAGGCCCTGCTGGCGGGATACGTCCAGGGGCTGCTGTATCCCGAGGAGAGGGGCATCGCCCTGTTGGACAGCGTCGGCGGCACCGTCCTGACGGGGCTGGACCGGGCGATCTACACCCAGCTGAAAGCCGAGATCCAGCGCGTGGCAGCCCAGGGCGGCTCCACGGTGTTCTCCCTCCCCCTGAAAGACCTGGGCATCCCCATGACCTGGACCAAGGAGGACCTGGGGGTCACCGGCGACCTGGCGGTCAGCGGGCTGTTCACCGACGAGACCAGCGACGCCCTCCTGCGGGTGGTGTTCCGGTTTGACCTCAACAAGGTCATCGACGCCCTGCTGGCCGACTGCCCCTATGAGCTGTACTGGTATGACAAGGTCACCGGGGTGGAGGGATACGTCCTGCAGAGCGCCTCCCTCTCCCAGGGCGGCAACGCCCTGACCTTTGACGAGGACGCAAAGATGGTCTTCTCCTTCTCGGTGGTCTATGGCTACCGCAGCTATGCCCTGCCCTACCGCGTGGACGCCGCCCAGGCCAAGGCCGCGGCGGCGGCGGTGGAAAACGCCAACGCCATCGTGGAGCAGTACAGCACTTGCTCCTCCGACTACGAAAAGCTGCTGGCCTACAAGGAGGAGATCTGCGCCCTCACCGACTACAACACCGCCGCCGCGGAGAACAGCGCCGTCCCCTACGGCGACCCCTGGCAGCTGGTCTACGTCTTTGACGGCCGGGAGGACACCACCGTGGTCTGCGAGGGCTATGCCAAGGCCTTCCAGTACCTGTGCGACCGGACCGTCTGGGAGGACGCCGCCTGCTACACGGTCTCCGGCACCCTGTCCAGCGCCGCGTCGGAGGGCCCCCACATGTGGAACGTGGTCTCCCTGGGGGCGGACAACTACCTGGTGGACGTAACCAACAGCGACACCGGCTCGGCGGGGGCGGACGGGTCCCTGTTCCTGGCCGGCGCCGCGGGCAGCCCGGCGGAGGGCTACACCCTGGAAGTGAACGGAAACACCATCCGCTACACCTACGACGAGAACACCAAGAACCTGTTCGGGACCGGGCTGCTCACCCTGGCCGGCACAAGCTATGACCCGGAGCTGGCGGGACCGGCCTGGCAGAACCCCTACACCGACGTGGCCAGGACCGATTGGTACTACGGCGCAGTGCGCTACGCCCATGAGACGGGCCTGATGGCCGGCACCGGCGCCCACCAGTTCTCCCCCAACGGCACCACCACCCGGGGGATGCTGGTCACCATCCTCTATCGCCAGGAGGGGGCCCCGGACCTGGGCAGCGAGGCCGCCCTGTCCTTTGCCGACGTGGCCGCCGGGGCCTACTACGCCCTGCCGGTCCGCTGGGCCAAAATCCACGGGGTGGTGAACGGCATCTCCGCCACGCAGTTTGCCCCGGAGGCCCCGGTGACCCGGGAGCAGCTGGCGGCCATCCTGTACCGCTACGCCCAGTACAAGGGCTACGACACCGGGGCGGGCTCCGCCGCCCTGGGCGGATACACCGACGCCGGCCAGATCAGCCCCTATGCCCTCCCGGCCATGGGGTGGGCCAACCGCACGGGGCTGATCACCGGCAGGACGGCCACCACCCTGGACCCCCAGGGCCAGGCCACCCGGGCAGAGGCCGCCACCATCCTCATGCGCTTTGGGGAGGCCTTCGCCCAATGATTCCCCCGAAAAACGCCAATCCCCCCACCCACCGGGTTTTCCGGTGGATGGGGGGATTGCTGTCTCAGGCGTGGGGCTGTTTCCGCGTCCCTGCCAGGTAGTTGATGAACTGCTGGGCCGTGCGGCCGGAGACGCCGCCGTGGCGCATCTCCCACCGGGTGGCCTCCTGGAGGAGCTCCTCCTCCGGCAGGTCCACCCCCTGCCGCCGGGCCAGGGTGAGGACGATCTCCTGGAACTGGGTCCGGTTGGGGATGGAGTAGTTGATCCGCACCCCGAACCGGGCGGAGAGGGAGAGCTTCTCCTCCAGGGTGTCGGAGTGGTGGACGTCGTTCTCCCGCTCCATGTCCGCCCGGTCCTTCCAGGTCTCCCGGATGAGGTTGCGGCGGTTGGAGGTGGCGTAGAGGAGGATGTTGTCCGGCTTGGTCTCCACGCCCCCCTCGATGACCGCCTTGAGGAACTTGTACTCCACCTCGTTCTCCTCGAAGGAGAGGTCGTCGATGAAGAGGATGAACCGGTAGTTGCGGTTCTTCACCAGGGCGATGACGGCGGACAGGTCCCGGAACTGGTGCTTGTAGATCTCGATCATCCGCAGGCCCTGGTCGTAATACTCGTTGATGAGGGCCTTCACGCTGGAGGACTTGCCGGTGCCCGCGTCGCCGTAGAGCAGGGCGTTGTTGGCCGTCCGCCCGGCCAGGAAGGCCTCGGTGTTCTCCCGGAGCTGCTGCTTCTGGCTCTCGTAGCCCACAAGGTCGGCCAGCATCACCTTGTCGGTGTTGTAGATGGGCAGCAGGGAGACCCCCTCCGGCCCGGACTTCACCCGGAAGGCCTTGTTCAGGCCGATCATCCCCACGCCGTACTTCCGGTAGTGCTCGGTGACCAGGCGGAAGAAGGCCCCGTCGTCCGGGGCCGCCGCCAGCTGGCGGCTGAGGGCCCGGACCTTCTCGCTGACCGCCTTGTTGTACCGCCGCTCGTGCTTGTAGATGGAGGTGTAGCGGCACAGGGTGGTGAAGCAGTCGATGCCCAGGTCGGCCTCGATGGGGCCGAAGTCATAGTGGAACAGGGCCCGGAAGAGGCCGAAGTCGTTCCGGGCGAAGTGGTTCACCGTCCCCTCCAGCGCCCCCACCCGCTCGGTGATGAGGCTGAAGGAGTTCTCGTTGGTCATGAGCAGAAAGGTCAGGTAGTTCTGCCACAGGTTCTCGTCAAAGCCATAGTCGGTGGCCAGGTCCAGCAGGCGCTTGATCTGGTCATAGATCTGCCGCACCAGGGTCTGCCGGGGGGCGGCGCTCCCCTTCCAGGCCTGAAAGGCCTCCGCCAGCTTGCCCAGGATGCTGTCCTTGCCCAGGTCCCCGTAGAGCAGCAGGCGGGATACCAGTTGGTCCATGCTCGTTCTCCTTCCCCGTTGTCCCATAGCGAGATGGCCGCCCCCAGGCGGCCATCTCGGTGGTGTGTTCTGTTTGGAAATGCCGGTCCGTCAGTCCACCTGGACCCGCCAGCCGTACTTGTCCTCCAGCTTGCCCAGCTGGATGCCGGTGACGGTGTCGTAGAGCTTCTGGCTCAGGGGGCCGATCTTGTTGTCCCCGATGACCATCACGTCGTCCTTATACCGCAGCTTGCCCACGGGGGAGATGACGGCGGCGGTGCCGGTGCCGAAGACCTCCTCCAGCTTGCCCTCCTTCTGGGCCTGGAGGAGCTCCTCCACGGAGATCTTCCGCTCCTCGGTGGGCAGGCCCCAGTCCCGGCAGAGGTGGAGCACGGAGTCCCGGGTGATGCCGGGGAGGATGGAGCCGTTGAGCATGGGGGTGACCACCTTGCCGTCGATCTTGAAGAAGATGTTCATGGCCCCCACTTCCTCGATGTACTTCCGCTCCACGCCGTCCAGCCACAGCACCTGGGAATAGCCGTCGTTGTGGGCCTTCACCTGGCCGGCCAGGGAGGCGGCGTAGTTGCCGCCGGTCTTGGCAAAGCCCATGCCGCCCCGAACAGCCCGGACATAATCGTCCTCGATCCAGATGCCCACAGGCTCCAGCCCGCTCTCATAGTAGGCCCCGGAGGGGGAGAGGATGATATAGAACTGGAAGGTCTCGGACACATCCACGCCCAGGAAGGGCTCGGTGGCGATGATGAAGGGGCGGATATACAGGGAGGTGCCCGGCTCGGTGGGGATCCAATCCTGGTCCACGGAGACGATGGCCTTCACCGCCTGGACATAGTCCTCCTCGGGCACCCGGGGGATGCACAGGCGGTCGTTGGTGTTGTTGGTCCGCTTGGCGTTCATGTCCGGGCGGAAGAGGTAGTTCTTCCCGTCGGCGCCCTTATAGGCCTTTAGGCCCTCAAACATCTCCTGGCCATAGTGGAACACCATGGCGGCGGGGGACAGGGTGATGTCCTGGAAGGGGACAATGCGGGGGTCGTGCCACCCCTTGCCCCGGGTGTAGTCCATGACGAACATGTGGTCGGTAAAGATTTTCCCGAAGCCCAGCTTGCCAGTGGGCTTTGCCTTGGGGGCGGTGGTTCTGGTGATCTTGATGTCTAACATGTGTGGTTCTTCCCTTCTCTGTGTCAATTTCCGAAGCACCCGGCAAACCTCCGGGTACGATGGGTCTATCCTATTCCCCCCTCGGGGGGATTGTCAAGAGCCGGCGGCCTGGGCCACGCCCGGCAAGGCCGGGCGGGCCGTTCCTGCCGTCGACAGGTGGCCCCTTCTGGGCCAGTGCCCTGGGGGCCTCCCCGTGGGAACCTCCGGTACTACGTACCCTACGGGTGGTCGGGGCTTTTCCCGGCCTCGGGGCGCAGCGCCCCGGGGCCCGCCTGCCCGGCGGGGGTCCCCATTTCTCCCGAGAAATGGGGAGAAAGAGGGCCGGGGGCAAGCCCCCTGGACCCCCGGGGTTTATAGCCGCTCGTTCCCACTCGCTGATTTTTGGGATCGTTGTCTCTGATGTGGTAGTGGGGCTATTACCTTCGATATGCTAAGACCGATTTGGGACGCATTTTCCAGAAAAAACATGCTAAAAAAGATTTTGCGAAAGAAAGTTCCCAAATCAGGGCACGTACATGGGCCCCGAAATAGACGCACAACCGTCCCACTGCGCCACCCAACCCCAAAACGAGCGAGTGCCAACGAGCGGGCCATAAAAATGGGGGGGCGGGGGGTATCCCCCCGCGACTCTTTGCGTCCGGGCTTTCTCTAGAGAAAGCCTGGATCCCCGCCCGGGACCGGGCGGGAACCCACCCCGCAGGGGCTAACCTGCGTCGGTTCCAGAAGGGACCACCTGCCGACCCAGCAGGCCCCCTTAAAGGGCCATTAAAAGTCCAGAATAGCCCCTTTGTCCGCCGAGGTCACCATCTTGGCATACCGGGCCAAATACCCGGTCTTGACTTTGGGCTCTGGGCACACCCAGGCGGCCTTCCGGCGCTGGAGTTCCTCCTCCGGAACCTCCAGGCGGATGGAGCAGTTGGGGATGTCGATGGAGATGAGGTCTCCCTCCTCCACCAGGGCGATGGGGCCGCCGGCAGCGGCCTCGGGGCTCACGTGGCCGATGGAGGCCCCCCGGGTGGCCCCGGAGAACCGGCCGTCGGTGATGAGGGCCACCGACTCTCCCAGCCCCATGCCGCAGATGGCGGAGGTGGGGTTGAGCATCTCCCGCATACCGGGGCCGCCCTTGGGCCCCTCATAGCGGATGACCACCACGTCCCCGGGGTGGATCTTCTTGGCGTAGATGTCGGCGATGGCCTCTTCCTCGGAATTGTACACCCGGGCGGGGCCCTGGTGTACCATCATCTCCGGGGCCACGGCGGACTGCTTGACCACGCAGCCGTCAGGGGCCAGGTTGCCCTTGAGCACGGCGATGCCGCCGCTCTGGGAGTAGGGGTTCTCCAGGGGCCGGATGATGGCGGGGTCCCGGTTTTCCACCCCCTCTAGGTTCTCGGCGATGGTCTTGCCGGTGCAGGTCATCAGGGAGGTGTCCAGGAGGTTTTTCTTGGTCAGCTCCTTCATCACCGCCAGCACGCCGCCGGCCCGGTCCAGGTCCTCGATGTAGGTGTCCCCGGCGGGGGCCAGGTGGCAGAGGTTGGGGGTCTGGGCGGAGATGGCGTTGGCCTTGTCCAGGTCAATCTCCACCCCCGCCTCGTGGGCGATGGCGGGGAGGTGGAGCATGGTGTTGGTGGAGCAGCCCAGGGCCATGTCCACCGTCTCGGCGTTGTGGAAGGCGGCCTCGGTCATGATGTCCCGGGGGCGGATATTCTTCTGCACCAGCTCCATGATCT
>DXDK01000143.1 GCA_019115545.1 Candidatus Evtepia faecavium | reverse complement strand
GGGTGAGGACCTTCTCCTTGGCCTCGGGGGAGGTGTAGGGGTAGCTGAAGAAGTGGACCATCTCCAGGGCTACCCCCCGCTTGGCCATCATCCAGGAGGCCACGGGGCTGTCGATCCCCCCGGACAGGAGGGAGACCGCCTTGCCCCCCACCCCCACCGGCAGGCCGCCGGCCCCGGGGGCGGGGTCTCCGTGGACGTAGGCGGCGAAGTCCCGCACCTCCACGTGGACGGTGAGCTCCGGGTGGTGCATGTCCGCCTGGAGGTTGGAGAAGGCCTCGTTGAGCTTCCCCCCCACAAACTGGGACAGCTGGATGGAGGTCATGGGGAAGGTCTTGTCCGAGCGCTTGGACTCCACCTTGAAGGTCCGGGCGGCCAGCAGGTCCTCCCGGAGATAGGTCTTGGCGGTCTCCAGAATGGCCTCGGGGGTTTTCTCGCAGGCCTTGGCCCGGGACAGGCCCACCACCCCGAACAGCCGGGAGAGGGTGTCGAAGGCGCCGTCCATGTCGCAGCCGGGCTCCTTGGGCTCGATGTAGGTGATGGACTGGCGGGAGTAGATGCGGAACTTGCCGTATTTCTGCAGGCGGCGGCGGGCGTTGCCCATGAGCCGCTCCTCAAAGGTCCGGCGGTTGAGGCCCTTGAGGACCATCTCCCCCATTTTCAGCAGGAAGATCTCGTCGCCCGCCGGGGGCGTGGTGGGAACATAGGACATAGTGGATGGATTCCTTTCGTGAAAAGATGGCAGCCCGCCTGGCTCAGGCGGGGAAGTAATCGGATTCCCGGTACTGGATGGCCTCGGCCAGGTGCTCGGGGCGGAGGGGCACGCTGCCCTCCAGGTCGGCGATGGTCCGGGCCACCCGGAGCAGGCGGTCGTAACTCCGGGCGGTGAGGCCCATGTGTTCATAGGCCCCCTCCATGAGGGCCTGGCTCTCGGCGTCCAGGGCGCAGTACTGCCGCAGCTCGGCCTGGCCCATGTGGGCGTTGCAGGCCGGGCCCTGGGGGCCGTAGCGCTCCTGCTGGATCTGCCGGGCCCGCTCCACCCGGGCCCGGATGGCGGCGGAGGACTCCCCGGGGGTGCGGTCGGCCAGGTCGGCGAACTCCAGGGCGGGGACCTCGGCGAAGAGGTCGATGCGGTCCAGCAGGGGGCCGGAGAGCTTGCTGAGGTATTTCTTCACCTGCAGGGGCGAGCACCGGCACCGGCCGGAGGGGTGGCCGTACCAGCCGCACTTGCAGGGGTTCATGGCGCACAGCAGCTGGAAGCGGCTGGGGTAGGTCTCCACCGCGGCGGAGCGGACCACGGTGACCACCCCGTCCTCCATGGGCTGGCGGAGGACCTCGATGACGTCCTTGTGAAACTCCGGCAGCTCGTCCAGGAAGAGGACCCCCTGGTGGGCCAGGGAGATCTCCCCCGGCCGGGGATAAGGGGAGCCGCCCCCCGCCAGCCCCCCGGGGGAGATGGTGTGGTGGGGCGCCCGGAAGGGCCGCTGGGTGAGCAGGGGGTGGTCCTTGGAGGTCAGCCCCATCACCGAGTGGATGCGGGTGGCCTCCAGGGCCTCCTTCTGGGTCATGGGGGGGAGGATGGAGGGCATGCGCCGGGCCAGCATGCTCTTGCCGGAGCCCGGGGGGCCCACCAGCAGCACGTTGTGCCCCCCGGCGGCGGCGATCTCCAGCACCCGCTTCACCGGCTCCTGCCCCCGGACCTCGGCAAAGTCGGGGAGGGGGAGGGTTTCCCCCTCCCCCTGCCACACCGGGGCGGGGGCGATGGGGGCCCGGCCGGAGAGGTGGTCGGCCAGCTGGCCCACTGTCTCCACCGGGTAGACGGTGAGGCCCTGGGCCAGGGTGGCCTCCGGGGCGCTGTCCGCCGGGACGAAGAGGCGGCGGATCCCCGCCTCCCGGGCGGCCAGGGCCATGGGGAGCATCCCCACCACCGGGCGCAGGGTGCCGGAGAGGGAGAGCTCCCCTACGAAGGCGCAGTCGGGGTCGGACCAGTCCAGCTGGCCGGAGGCGGTGAGCACCCCGATGAGGATGGGCAGGTCGTACACCGTGCCGGATTTCCGCCGGTTGGCGGGGGCCAGGTTCACGGTGATCCGCCCCACGGGGAAGGCAAAGCCGCTGTTCTTCCCCGCCGCCCGGACCCGCTCCCGGGCCTCCTTCACGGCGGTGTCGGGCAGGCCGACGATGTCAAAGTTGGGCAGGCCCCCCGCCAGGTCGCACTCGGCGGTGACCTCATACCCCCAGATCCCCTGGAGCCCCAGGGAACGGACTTTGCACAGCATATCGAAACCTCCTTCCGGGGACGGTGGCATACTTATATTTACTATGCCACAAGTGCGACCCCTTTGGCAAGGGGAAAATGGAAAACCGCCGCCCAATCGGGCGGCGGCGGGGACGCAGGGGAGCCCTGCGGCGTGGGGCCGGGGGCCGGCCGGTGTCGGCAGGTGGTCCCGTCAGGACCGTCGCAGGTTAAAACCTGCGGCGTGGTTTCCCGCCCCTGTCCGGGGCGGGGATCCAGGCTTTCTCTATGAGAAAGCCCGGACGCAAAGAGTCCCAGGGCTTCGCCCTGGACCCGGATTTTTTGAAACCGCTCGCTGGGGCTCGCTCCATCTTTTGGGTTGGTGGCCTCTGGAACGGTCTCTTTCTGGCTCAGGTTCACCAGACCAGATTTGGAAACGCATATTCGGAGAAAATATTTTTTGCTGGATATTGCTCTGCAAAAAATCCAGCCATAGAAAATCCCAAGAAAGAAAGTCTCCAAATCAGGGCCCGTACATGGGCAGCATCAAAACCCACGACCGCCTTGCTGCGCCTCTATCCCAAAAGATGGAGCGAGCGAGCAGCGAGCGGCCTTAAAATACGGGTCCAGGGCGGAGCCCTGGTGTTCTTTCCTCCATTTCTCACATGAGAAATGGAGGCCGCCGGCAGGCATCCCCCCGGGGCGCTGCGCCCCGAGGCCGGTCCAGAGGCAGGGCCTATAGGGTCCGTACCCACGGGGGCCGGCCCCCGGCCCCACGTGGCTGGTTCCAACCTGCGATGGACCCAACGGTACGGCGTACCGATAACGGCCTGGCCCCCGGCCTGCCTGTGGCTGGATTCTTCCCCGAAGTTGTGGTACAATAGCCCCAAGAAACCAGAACAGGAGGCGGTGGCTGTGTCGGAGATCAAGCTGCTGGCATTGGATTTGGACGGGACCCTGCTCAACGGGGAGAAGCAGATCACCCCCCGCACCCGGGCGGCTCTGGACCGGGCCCGGGCCCAGGGGGTGCTGCTGGTGCCCGTCACCGGGCGGCCGGCCCAGGGGATCCCCCCGGTGGTGCGGGAGTTGCCCGGGCTGCGGTATGTGGTCAGCTCCAACGGGGCCACCATCCGGGACCTGGAAGAGGGCAAGGTACTCTTGGAAAAGCACCTCTCCGCCGCCCTCTGCCTGGAGGTGCTGGACCGCTGCGCCCAGGTGCCCATGATCCGGGAGGTCTTCCGGGCGGGGGTGGGGTACCTCTCCCGGGAGGACTATGAGATCCTCCGGGCCCGGTACGCCGGCACCTCCATGCTCCAGTACCATTTGGACACCCGGCAGGTGGTGCCGGGGACCGTGGCGGACTTCCTCCGGGCCGACCCCCGGCCGGTGGAGGAGCTCTTCTTCCTCACCGGCAGCACCGGGGAGAAGGCCGCCCTCCGGGACCTGCTCTCCGACATCGATGGCATCGGCTTTGCCGACCCCTTCCCCAACGACCTGGAGGTCATCGCCCAGGGCATCGACAAAGGGGAGGCCCTGGGGTTCCTGCTGGGCCACCTGGGCATCCCCGCCGCCCAGGTCCTGGCCATGGGGGACGGGGGGAGCGACCTGCCCCTCCTCCAGGCCGCCGGCATCGGGGTGGCCATGGCCAACGCCACGGAGGGCCTCAAGGCCGCGGCGGATTACGTCACCGCCTCCTGCGACGAGGACGGGGTGGCGGCGGCCATTGAGAAGTTCGTGCTGGACCCCTGAGAACGACCACGCCCGCCGGGATGGGAAAAACCTCCCGGCGGGCGTTTTCTTCTTCCCCGACAAAAAAAGCGGGCCCGGCGCGCGGCCGGGCCCAGAGAGATGGGAAAGAGAGGGTTTACCGCCCCAGGCTGTGGACCAGCATGGGGATGGCGGTCTCGAAATTCACCCCGTACCAGTTGGCTTTGGGGTCGGCCATGGTGGCCCGGATGGACTCCAGGGTATAGTCCACCGCGATCTTCAACGCGCCGGTGAGGTCCTGGTCGTTCATCAGGGCCCCCACGCAGGCCGAGGCGAACACGTCCCCGGTGCCGTGGAAGCGGACGGGGAGTTTTTCGTTGAAGTAGCTGGCAAAGGTGTCGGTCTGGGCATCGTAGGCCACGGCGCCGATCTGGTCGGGCTGGTAGCTGATGCCGGTGAGGATGGCGGTGCGGCACCCCAGGCCGGTGAGGCGGCGGAGCAGGCCGTGGACGTAGGCCTCGTCGTATTCCTCCCCCACGTACTCCTCCCCCAGCATGAAGGCGGCCTCGGTGAGGTTGGGGACGATGACGTCGGCCTTGCCGCAGAGCTTGCCCATCTCCCGGGCAAACTCCGGGGTGAAGCCGGTGTAGAGCACGCCGTTGTCCGCCATGGCGGGGTCGGCGTAGACCAGGGTGTCCCCCCCGCCGAAGCGGTCGAAGAACTGGCCCACCAGCTGGATCTGCTCAAAGGAGCCCAGGTAGCCGGTGTAGATGGCGTCGAAGGCGATGCCTTCTTTCTGCCAGTGGTCGGAGATGGGCTGGATCTCCTGGGTCAGGTCGTGGAAGGTAAACCCGGAAAACCCGCCGGTGTGGGTGGAGAGCACCGCCGTGGGGACCACGCAGGTCTCCACCCCCATGGCGGAGATGATGGGCAGGGCCACGGTGAGGGAGCACTTCCCCAGGCAGGAGATGTCTTGAATGGATACAATGCGCTTCATGGTGTTGCGTTCCTCCTTCTTCGGGGCGGCCGGGGCCGCCGATAGACATAGGGTAGCACAAACCTGGCCATGAGACCATGGCCAATCCCGTTTTATTTGACCAGTCCAGATAGAGGAAACCAAAAAAGCCCTTCGGGCGTGACCCGAAAGGCTTTTTTGGTGAGTAATAATGGAAGGATTTTTATGTCAGTCACGCCGTGGAGAAGAAGGAAGGAACCACAGCGGACAAAAGCGAAGGAAACTGCAAGCCGGCTTGCAAACGAGTTGTCAACCCGTTGTGCCCCAAGGGCTTGCGCCGCTCTCTCAAGAGCAGGGTTATTATCTTAGATTTTTCCTCAAACGTCAAGAGAAATCTTCCATAATAAAATCAAGTTTTTCTATGTCTTCCCTGTGCATTTCGACGCCCCTTTTGCGACTTACACAAAATAAGGGAGAGGAATTGTTGAAACATCACAGGAAACCGGCGGGAAAATGCAGGGGGTTTCTGCCAGTTATGCAAGAGGTAGCCGAGGGCAACTGCGCCCCTCCCCCCAGCCGCCGTTGCGCGGGCCAGGGGGATGTGGTACAATGGCAGTTGTTTTCAGTCCCCGGGCTGGCGGAGCAGGCGGACATACTGCCGGGCGAACTGGAGAAAGACCACCAGGTAGGCCGCCAGCACCAGGGCGAAGAGGCCGGTGACCACCCAGTCCTTGGGGGCAGAGAGGACCATCTGGGGGAGAAAGACCCCCGCCAGCAGGGGGATCAGGGGGAAGACCCGCCCCAGGAAAACCCGGCGGATCATGTCCAGCCGGGAGGCCCGGTCGCAGAAGATGCCCTCCTCCCCCGGGGCCATCCGGGCAGCGGGCTTGCGGAAGTAGTAGTACTGGGTGAAGCGGGCCACATACTCCCAGCCGCAGTCCTGGAAGAGCTGGAAGTAATCCTCCCCCGCGCCCCGGTCCTGGTAGTCCAGCTGATAGACCACGTCCTCCGGGGGGCAGGCCTCGAAGTGGTAGAAGATGCCGGCGGTGAGGTGGGTGAAGCGCCACCCCTTCTGGTGCTGGCGGCGGAGCCAGGCGGCCTCCTCCTCCCACTGGGCGACGGTGAACAGGGCTACTCGGCAGCGGCGGGTTCCCATGATAAGACCTCCTTTACGGTGTGATACAGGCGGCGGATGCGGTCCATCTCCAGCTGGAGGACCTCCCGCCCCAGGTCGGTGATGACGTAGAGCTTCCGCGTCTCCTCCTCCCGGACAAAGCGGATGAGGCCGTCCCGCTCCATTTTGGACAGGGTGCCGTAGAGGGTCCCCGGGCTCAGCCGGAGGGCCCCGCCGGTGAGGGCCTCCACCTTCTCCCGCACCCCGTAGCCGTGGCGGGGGGTCTGGAGGCAGAGGAGGATGTGAAACCCCGTCTCCGTCATGGGGACGTAGACTTTCCGGATATGGGCGTCCATGGAGGGCCTCCCTTCGGGGGGAAAATTATATCGCACTTCGATATACTTATGCTACCATGGCGGCCCCGGGCTGTCAAACAAAATCTTGGTTAAATTTCTGGAGGGATTCCTATGAAACAGGTAAAGATCACCGTGTTGAAAACCACCCTGGACCAGGACCTGGCCCGGGAATACGGGGTGGAGGGCCTGGGCCCCTGCCCCATGCTCCAGGCAGGCCAGGTCTTTTATGGGGACTACGCCAAACCCCAGGGCCTGTGCGACGAGGCCTGGAAGGCCATGTACCAATACGTCTTTGCCCTGGCCCACGGGGCGGAGGGGGGCCTGTTCTATTACGGGGACTGGATCGGCACCCCCGGGGTGGCCATCTGCAGCTGCAACGACGGCCTGCGGCCGGTGATCTTCAAACTAGAGGCCACCGACCAGGAGGCCGAACGTTCCTACACCCCGGTACACTGAAAGGAGAAAGACCCATGATCATCGACGAGATTTTAGCCTACAACCGGCAGTTCGTGGCCGAGAAGAAGTACGAACCCTACCGCACCAGCAAGTACCCCAACAAAAAGATCGCCATCCTCACCTGCATGGACACCCGGCTGGTGGAGCTCCTCCCCGCCGCCCTGGGGCTGCGCAACGGGGATGTGAAGATCATCAAGAACGCCGGCGGCGTGGTCACCAGCCCCTTCGGCAGCGTGATCCGCTCCCTCCTGGTGGCCATCATCGAGCTGGGGGTGGAGGAGATCATGGTCATCGGCCACACCGACTGCGGGGTGCAGCACATCGACAGCCAGCAGATGATCCAGCACATGAAGGCCCGGGGGATCTCCCAGGAGTCCATCGACCTGATGAAGTACTGCGGCATCGACTTTGACCGCTGGCTGGCCGGGTTCGACACGGTGGAGCAGTCGGTCACCGACACCGTGGACACCATCCGCAACCACCCCCTGATGCCCAAGGACGTGCGCATCGGCGGCTACGTCATCGACACCGAGACCGGGGCCCTCACCACCGTGTGTCAGGCGTGAGGAGGGAGGGCGCTGCTATGGAAATCGTCCCTGCTATGCAGAAGGACCTGGAGGACCTTCTGGACTTCTACAGCGCCATGTGCCAGGTTCTGGGGGAGAAGGACTTTCTCCCCGACGGGGACAAGGGGGGCTTCCCCTCCCGGGCCATGGTGGAGGCGGCCATCCAGGCCGGGGGCCAGTTCCTGGCCCGGGAGGCCGGGCAGGTCGTGGCGGCCTACCTGATGGACCACCAGGGGGACGCGGCCTATGACACGGTAACCTGGCCGGTGGCGGCAGCGCGGGACCAGGTGATGGTCCTCCACGCCCTGCGGGTCCTGCCGGCCTGGGAGGGCCGGGGGTATGCCCGGGCCATGGTGGAGCACGCCATCCGCACCGCCCGGGCCGCGGGGCAGAAGGCCCTTCGCCTGGACTGCATCGAGGGCAACGACGTGCCCGTCCGGCTGTACCGCGCCTGCGGCTTCCGATACGTGGACACGGTACCCATCACCTATGCAGACATCGGCGTACCCAGGCGCTTCCGCCTCTACGAGCTGGCCCTGTGAGGGGAACATAAAACACCCCCACCTGTTCTGCCTGGAACAGGTGGGGGTGTTTTGCGTTGCCTGGGGCGGGTTATTCCGCGGACTTGCCGCTGGCCATGGCAGCCTCCGCCATGCGGAGGGTCTTTCGCAGGAAGATGATGCTCAGGGTCAGGGACATCAGCTCGGCGATGGGGAAGGCCAGCCACACCAGGGTGAGGTTCCCCGTCTTGGACAGCAGCCAGGCCACCGGGAGGAGGACCACCAGCTGCCGGCACACCGAGACGATGAGGCTGTAGAAGGGGTTGCCGATGGCCTGGCACACGGAGCCGGCGATGATGCAGAACCCCGCCAGAATGAAGGAGAAGGAGATGATCCGCAGGGCGGGGCTGCCGATGGCCAGCATGTTCTCCGAGGCGTCGAAGAAGGAGAGGAGGACCCCCGGGGCCAGCTGGAACACCGCGAAGCCCACCGCCATGATGGCCATGGCGGACAGCACGGCCAGCTTGATGGTGCGCTTCACCCGGTCGGGCTTCCGGGCGCCGTAGTTATAGGCGATGATGGGCACCATGCCGTTGTTCAGGCCGAACACCGGCATGAAGATGAAGCTCTGGAGCTTGAAATAGGCCCCGAACACCGCCGTGGCGGTGGTGGTAAAGGAGATGAGGATGCGGTTGACCCCAAAGACCATCACCGAGCCGATGCACTGCATCACGATGGAGGGCAGGCCGATGCGGTAGATGTTCTTGGCGGTGGCCCCGTGCCAGCGGATGTGGCTGGGGCGGATGTGGATCTCCGGGTTCTTCTTCAGGTTCAGGGTGAGGGCGGCCACGGCGGCCACGCACTGGCCCACCACGGTGGCGATGGCGGCCCCCAGCACCTCCAGCCGGGGGAAGCCCAGCAGGCCGAAGATGAGGATGGGGTCCAGGGCGATGTTGATCACCGCCCCCAGGATCTGGGTGCACATGGACAGGTGGGTCCGCCCGGTGGACTGGAGCAGCCGCTCAAAGGTGAACTGGCAGAACAGGCCGATGGAGCAGCACAGGCACACCCGGGCATAGTCGGTGCCGTAGTCCACAATCTCCGCCACGTCGGTCTGCAGCAGGAAGAAGGTCCGGGAGAAAATGGCCCCGATGAGGGCAAAGACCACGAAGGAGGCCAGGGCCAGGAAGATGCCGGTGTTGGCCGCCCGGTCGGCCCGGTCCTGCTCCTTGGCCCCCAGGGAGCGGGAGAGCAGGGCGTTCATACCCACCGTGGTGCCGGCGCACACGGCGATCATCAGGTTCTGCAGGGGGAAGGCCAGGGACACGGCGGTCAGGGCGTTCTCGCTGAGCTGGGCCACGAAGACGCTGTCCACGATGTTGTACAGCGCCTGGACCAGCATGGAGATCATCATGGGGACGGCCATCCCCGCCAGCAGGGGGCCCACCGGCTGGGTGCCCATCTTGTTTTCCCTGGCCTGGAGGCCCGGTTCTTGTGACATAGTCCATTCTCCTCTTCTCTTCAGTTTCTATAGGCAAATCTATACTTTACCACAATAAAACAATCTGTCAATGGTCGAAACGCCGAAAAGGAGGGGTTCCCGGCGGGAAACCGCCCTTTCCCCCGGAAAACCACCGGCCTCCCGCCGGAAAGGGGGCGGGAGGCCGGCACACAGGCTGTCAAGTTTGGGCTTATTCGGTGCGCAGGGCGATCACCGGGTCCTGCTTGGCGGCCTTCCGGGCGGGGATGAGGCCCCCCAGGATGGTGATGGCGATGCTGATGGCGATGAGGATCAGGGCCCCCGCCAGGGGGAGCTTGGCGGTGAGGTCGGCGATCCCCGACAGGTTCTGGATGAGGCTGGTGATGGGCACCAGGGCGACGAGGGAGACGGCGATCCCCAGCAGCCCGGCGCAGCAGCCGATGATGAAGGTCTCGGCGTTGAACACCTGGGAGATGTTCCGCTTGGAGGCCCCCAGGGCCCGGAGGATGCCGATCTCCTTGGTGCGCTCCAGCACGGAGATGTGGGTGATGATGCCGATCATGATGCAGGACACCACCAGGGAGATGGACACGAAGGCGATGAGGACGTAGGAGATGCCATCGATGATGGTGGTGATGGAGGAGGTGAGCATGGCCACGTAGTCGGTGTAGGTGATCTGCTCCTCCTCCGGCTGGCCGGCGTTGAAGGTCTCAATGCAGGCGGCGATGGCGTCCTTGTCCTCAAAGCTGTCGGCGTAGAGGCTGATGGAGGAGGGAGCGTCGTAGCTCACCTTGCCGAAGGCGGCCATGTTGTCCTCATAGCTGGACCCGGCCACGTACTGGTCATAGACCTGGAGGAGGAGGTCCTGGTCGGGGCGGCCCGCCAGGTACTGGTCCAGGGCGGCGGCCTGGGCGCTCTCGTCCAGGGCCAGGGCGGCCATGGAGGCGGAGGAACCCCCTTCGCTGCCGGCGTAGTACATCAGCATCTGGTAGAAGGAGGCCTTCTCCGAGATCCCCAGGCCGGAGAGGTAGTCCGCGGCGGCCTGGGCCTTGGCCTGGTCATCGGGGACGGTGAAGGCAATGCCGGTGAGGACGTTGGTGTCCGGGTCGGCGGCCTGGGCCCTCACCACGGGGCTCTGGTCGGTGTGCTGGATGAGGTAGTCCGTCAGGGCCGGGGTGTAGGCCAGGGCGGTGGTGAGATTGGCGTTGTCGGCGTCGGCCTTGGGCCGGACCACGGCGGTGACGGTGACCTCCAGGGCGTTCTCCAGCAGCTGGTCCTGGTTGATGGCCCCGTCCTCCAGGTAGGTGAAGGTGCCGTCGTCGTTTTCCAGGTAGTGGTCACAGGCGGCCACCAGGTAGTAGGGGTGGTCCGCCGCCGCGGCGTAGTCCATATGGATGGCCTGGGCCGCCCCGTCCTCCTGGATCTCCTCCTGGGCGGTGCGGTACTGGTCCTCGGTGATCAGGCCCAGCTGGCAGAGGGTCTCCGCCGGGAGGGTGCCGTCCCGCCCCAGCACCAGGACCACCTCGTCATAATCCTCCGGCCACTGGCCGTAGAGCAGGTCGTAGCTGTCGGTGATCACGTGGCTCACCGAGGTCCCGTCCGGCCCCGCCATCAGCTGGGAGAAGTGCTCCGCCGCGGCGGTGTTGCTGCCGGTGACGGCGCTCTCCATGGCGGCGGTCATCTCCGACTGGCCGGCGGCCATGGGGTTGTCCTCGTCCAGGGAATGGTCGGTGGCCACCAGGCGGTCGTCGGCGTCGTAGGAGTAGGCGCTGAAGGCGACATTATAATTGTACACCGCCCCGTTCTCCCCCAGGTACTGCTGGATGTCGCTGCTGGCATCATCCAGGTAGGCCTTGAACCCGGTGAGGTCGTTCTCCACCACGCTGGACTGGAAGCGCTCCTCCATCTCCAGCTCCCGGAAGTCGGCGGAGATGTCCTCCGCCGGGGCCGTGTCCTCCTCCCCCTGGCTCTGGCCCATCATGCTCCCCTGGCCCCCCATGGCGGAGGAGAGGTCCAGGGTCTCGGAGCTGATGGTGATGGGGTAGGAGGTGAGGGTCTCCCGCTGGATGTCGTCGATGTAGTCGTTCATCCCCGTGGACAGGCCCAGGATCAGGGCGATGCCGATGATGCCGATGGACCCGGCAAAGGCGGTGAGAAGGGTGCGCCCCTTCTTGGTGGCCAGGTTGTTGAAGCTCAGGGAGAGGGCGGTGGCAAAGGACATGGAGATCTTCTGGTGTTTCTCCGGGGGGCGCTCCCCCTCGGCCTGGGTGCAGGGGTTGGTGTCCCCGATGATCTCCCCGTCCCGCAGGCGGACGATCCGGGTGGAGTAGCGCTCGGCCAGCTCCTGGTTGTGGGTGACCATCACCACCAGGGTGTCCTTGGCGATCTCCTGGAGCAGGTCCATGATCTGCAGGCTGGTCTCGCTGTCCAGGGCGCCGGTGGGCTCGTCGGCCAGGAGGATGGTGGGGTGGTTGATGAGGGCCCGGGCGATGGCCACCCGCTGCATCTGGCCCCCGGACATCTGGTTGGGTTTCTTGTGGAGCTGGTCCCCCAGGCCCACCTGTTCCAGCACCGCGATGGCCCGCTGGCGGCGCTCCTTCTTGGACACCCCGGCCAGGGTGAGGGCCATCTCCACATTGGCCAGCACCGTCTGGTGGGGGATGAGGTTGTAGCTCTGAAAGACAAAGCCGATGGAGTGGTTGCGGTAGTAGTCCCAGTCGGCGTCCTTGTAGTCCTTGGTGGACACCCCGTCGATGACCAGGTCGCCGCTGTCGTACCGGTCCAGGCCGCCGATGATGTTCAGCAGGGTGGTTTTGCCGGAGCCGCTCTGGCCCAGGATGGAGACGAACTCGTGCTCCCGGAAGGCGATGCTGACCCCCTTCAGGGCGGTCTGCCGGAGCTCCCCGGTGACGTAGGTTTTGACGATGTTTTCAAGGCGAAGCATAGCGTTGGATTCTCCTCATAGAAAGCGCGGGGCACGGCCCCGCTGGAATGGCTGCAAAGGCGGGCCCACAGGCCCCGCCGGCGGAAGGCGCGGCACGCCTGCCCCAGGACCCCCCGGGGCGCTCCCGCCAGGTGAAGTATTATTATATGTCTTTTTTGTGAAAAAGTGTAGGGTAAATTGTGACCAAAATGTGAACAGAGGGGGCCCGCCTGCCCGGCGGGGGGATGTCGGCGGGTGGTCCCGGCGGGACCGGCGCAGGGGATACCCTGCTACGTGGGGCCGGGGGCCTGGCCCCCGTTACTACGTACCCTACGGGCGGTCAAGGCTATTACCCACCTCGGGGCGCAGCGCCCCGGGGGGCCCGCCTACCCGGCGGGGGCCCTGCTTTCTTTATAAGAAAGCAGGGGGAAAGAATCGCAGGGGGTGCCCCCCTGCACCCCCGAAAATAAAACCGCTCGCTGGGGCTCGCTCCATCTTTTGGGTTGGTGGCCTCTGGAGCGGTCTCTTTCTGGCAAAAGTGCACCAGATCAGATTTGGATACGCATATTCGGAGAAAATATTTTTTGCTGGATATTGCTCTGCAAAAAATCCAGCCATAGAAAATCCCAAGAAAGAAAGTCCCCAAATCAGGGCACGTACATGGGCAGCATCAAAACCCACTGCCGTCTTGCT
>DXDK01000142.1 GCA_019115545.1 Candidatus Evtepia faecavium | reverse complement strand
GAAACAAGAACGAAAACCTACAGGGTATTCCCCACTAGAGTGGGGAGTCCAGAGGGGAGAAC
This sequence comes from Candidatus Evtepia faecavium, assembly GCA_019115545.1. GTDB lineage: Bacteria > Bacillota > Clostridia > Oscillospirales > Oscillospiraceae > Evtepia > Evtepia faecavium. Next base: position 9,033 of record DXDK01000142.1, on the reverse strand, counting down.
CTCTCCCCTCTGGTGTTCTTTCCTCCATTTCTCACAGGAGAAATGGAGGCCGCCGGCAGGCATCCCCCCCCGGGGCGCTGCGCCCCGAGGTGGGTAAGAGCCCCCATCGCCCGAAGGGTCCGTACCACCGGGGGTGAGGCCCCCGGCCCCACGTTGCAGCCTCCCCCTGCGGAGGGTCGGGAGGTACCACCTGCCGACACCACGGCAGGCCCCCCGGGCCATTCACAATCTCTGATACTGCCGCCAGAACAGGGCGCCGGTGGTGGCCACGGCGATGGTGTCCGCCACGGGCTCGGCCAGGAAGACCGCCAGCACCGGGTCCCCCGGCAGGAGGCGGGGCAGGAGATAGATCAGGGGGATGAGGAGGATCACCTTCCGCAGCAGGGCCAGGAAGACGGAGGTCCGGGCGTTGCCCAGGGCGATGAAGGTCTGCTGGCAGGCCGCCTGGATGCCCATGAGGAAGGCCAGGGCCAGATAGATCCGCATGGCCCACTGGGTGTATTCCGCCAGGGTGGGGTCGCTGGTGAAGATGGCCGTAAACACCTGGGGGAAGAACACCGACACCCCCCAGATGATCCCCCCGTAGACCAGGCAGCAGGCCAGCAGGCGGCGGAAGGCCTCCTTCACCCGGTCCCGGTGGCCGGCGCCGTAGTTGAAGCCCACGATGGGCTGGGCCCCCTGGGTGAACCCCTGGAGGGGGAGCATGGCAAACTGCATGACGCTGGCCAGGATGGTCATGGCCCCCACCGCCAGGTCCCCCCCATACCGGAGGAGGCTGGTGTTGAAGCAGACGTTGAGGATGCTCTCGGTGAACTGCATGATGAAGGGGGACACCCCCAGGGCCAGGCAGGGGAGGATCACCTTCCCCCGCAGCCGCAGGTTCCGCGCCTGGAGGCGGAGGGTGGTCTGTTTCCCCCGGAGGAAGGCCAGGATCCACAGGCAGGAGGCCCCCTGGGAGAGCACCGTGGCCAGGGCGGCCCCCTGCACCCCCATGTCCAGGGCAAAGATGAAGATGGGGTCCAGGACGATGTTGCACCCCGCCCCCAGGGCTACGGTGAGCATCCCCGTCCGGGCAAAGCCCTGGGCGTTGATGAAGGCGTTGAGCCCCAGGGACAGCTGGACGAAGAGGGTGCCCAGGGCATAGATCCGGGTGTACTCCCAGGCGTAGGGCAGGGTCACCTCACTGGCCCCGAAGAAGCGGAGCAGGTCCTGGCCAAAGGCCTGGACCACCGCGGTGAGGACCGCTGCCGTGAGCACCAGCATGGCCGCGCAGTTGCCCAGCACCGCCTCGGCCTGGTCCCGCTCCCCCTTGCCCAGGAGGATGGAGGCCCGGGGGGCGCCCCCCATGCTCACCAGGGCGGCAAAGGCGGACACGCACAGGATCAGGGGCATGGTGACCCCCACCCCGGTGAGGGCGGTGGGGCCCTCCTGGGGGATGTGGCCGATGTACATCCGGTCCACCAGGTTATACAGCAGGTTGATCAGCTGGGCCAGGATACAGGGCAGGGCCAGCTGGAACAGCAGCCGCCGGACGGGGTCTTTCCCCAGGTCGGCGCCGTCCCGGGTGTGGGCAAGGGACACCGGGAGGACCTCCTTTCTCGATCACGCAACCGCGCCCCGGCAGGCGGGGCGCTGGACTATCATACCACACCCTCCGGGAAAAGGGAAGGGAGCCGGTTTGCCCCGCGGGAAAATTCCCTTGCAAAGTTTGGCGGGAGGCCATATCATCATAGACAAAACAAAAAGCCCTGAAACCATTCGGTTTCAGGGCTTTCTTTGGCAGCGGGAGAAGGATTCGAACCCTCACAAACAGAGTCAGAGTCTGTCGTGCTACCCTTACACAATCCCGCTGTATGGCCGCGCCGCGCTGTGCGGCACCCTGCGACTTGCTCGGCTTCTCTCACAGGGCGAGATTTATTATATCCCGCAGCCAGGAATTTGTCAAGAAGAAATTTCAGGATTTTGGGAAAATTTTTCCCTGCCCGGCCCGGGGCGGTCACTCCGCCCCGCCGTCCCCGGAGGAGCCCTGCTCCGGCGGCTGGGAGGACGGCGCCTGGCCGCCGCCCTGGCGGGCCCGGGCGGCCTCCTGGAGGAAGATCATCCCACCCAGGGAGGAGTAGGGGGTGACGAAGATGTCCAGGGCCCCGTAGGTCAGCTGGGAGCCGAAGAACCACAGGATGTAACTCAGCCGGAAGCCGAAGAAGGCCCCCCGGAAGCCCTTGGCGCTGGCCAGCCCCCGGCGGAAGGTCTGCCCCAGGGAGTACTCCGGATGGGCGCACAGGCAGTACCGCACCGGCAGCAGGACGCTGTGGAGCCAGAAGGTGAACACCAGGGCGGCGATGGCCAGCACCGTGGCCCCCATCTGCAGCAGGGAGCTGGTGGTGGTATAGGCCGCCATGGAGGGGGTGGTGGTGTAGAAGAGGTAGAAGAGATAGATGCTGGGGAGGGTGGCTGCGATCCCCGCCAGGCGGACCCCGGCGGTGAGGAGGAACTCCACCGCCACCGCCTTGCCGAACTTCCCCCCCTGGGCAAACCACCTCAGGGCGCTGCGCACCCCGCCGGCGTGCTGGCCCCGGAGGAGGTTCCAATAGTTCTCCATGGCCCCCAGGCGGAGGGGGGAGAGGACCAGGAGGATCACCAGGCTGAAGATCCCGAAGCGGAGCAGCTGGTCATAGCTCACCGGCAGGGCCAGCACCGTCTGGGTCAGGTCCATGCGGAAGATCAGGCTGAAGCCGTTGTCGTTGAAGTACAGGCCGCTCACCGTGTCCCCGTACTGGGCCAGGCTGGCCACGCCATAGGTGAAGGTGCCTCCCAGCAGGTAGCGCAGGCCGGTGAGGGCCACCTGCACCCCCACCAGCACCAGGGTCACCTGCATGCACAGGGGGTGGGTCATCAGGCGCTTGGCCAGGAATTTCATCTCCCGCCGGGGCGGTAATCGTTTTCTCATAGCAGGTTCCTTTCCGAAAGGGGGGATTACAGGCCGTACTGGGCCGCGTCGGCGGGGCTCACCAGGACCACCTTGTCCCGGGGGCGGTAGACGCTGGTGCTCTCCAGCCGGGTCTCCTGGAGGGCGCCCCCGGCGTAGAGGTTCCGGTAGACCTTTACGGTGTAGCCGGTGTAGGGGGTGGTCTTGACCTTGGTGGACCCGGCGGGGAGGCTCTCGTCGATCTGATAGACGGTGTTGTACCCCGTGGTGCCCACGATCTGGTTGGTCATCTCCACGGTGATGTTGTCGCTCTTGGTGCCCAGAAGGTTCACCGTGAGGCTCCGCCCGGAGACCGAGGCCTGGACTTTCAGGGGGAAGGGGGTGTCGTTCTGGAAGCGGAAGTCCTTCACGCCGTAGTACACCGTGGCGTCCATCCCGTCGGGGACGTACCGGGTGATATACCCGTGGGGATAGCGCTCCACGATCTTCAGATTGGCCCGGAGGGCGGCCAGGTACACCGTGGAAGAGCCCTGGCACACCCCGCCGCCGGTCTCCTGGACGGTCTCGCCCCCCACGTAGGCGGGGGCGGGGAGGAAGCCCCGGGCGGCGGAGCGGCTGCCCACGATGCCGTTGTAGGAGAAGGTCTCCCCGGGCATCAGCACGGTGCCGTTGCAGTACTGGGCGGCCAGGCGGATGTTCTCCACCCGGTTGGCGCTGCCGGAGATGTTGGTGGTGCAGGAGCCCAGCACGTCCTGGTAGAGCTGGGGGGCCAGGTCGGCCACGGTGGTGGTGGGCTGGGTGATGTCCAGGGGGAAGTCCTGGCTCTCCCCCCAGTCCAGGGCGTCGTAGGTCTCCTGGGCGGCGGCGGCGTCGAAGGAGATCCCCCGGTGGTCAGTCTGGAAGAGCTTGGCGGCCTTGTCAAAGGCGGCGTTCTGCACCGGGGTCTCCACCTCGTCCAGGATGTCGGCCAGGTTCAGCTCCCCGGGGAGGGTTTCTTCCAGGGAAACGGTAAACTGGGGCTGGGCCTCGTCGGTGAGGTCCACCAGCTGGTTGCGGCCGAAGGTCTCCAGCACCTGCTGGCGGAGGGCCTCCCGGTCCAGCTGGCAGCCGGGCTGGCCCCGGGTGAGGTGGAGGCTCTCCTCCCCCTGTTCCCAGGCCGGCTCCACAGGGGACTTCACCAGGGCGGCCTCCACCTGGTCCAGCACGGCGTCCAGCCCGCCGCTGTTGGCGTAGACGGGGAGGACCTCCTGCCCGGTGAGCAGGCAGCGGAGGTAGACGCCCCCCCGCAGGGGGAAGGGCTGGTCGTGGCCCACCTGGAAGGCCCGGTCCGCGGAGGCCGGGGCGTCGGTGGTGACGCTGGCCAGGGGGACCTGGAAGGTCGCCTCCTCCCCCTGGGGGGTTTTGGCCAGGAAGACCACGCCCCGGTCCTCCGGGGCGGTCTGGGCGGCGCCGGCCTCGGTGAGGGCGGCTTGGGCCTGCTCCAGGGTGAGGCCCCCCAGGGAGACCCCGCCCACGGTGACGTTGGGGTAGATGGCGCTCCCCCCGCCCAGGGCGCACAGGGCGCAGTAGAGGGCCAGCACGGCGGCGGCGATGAGGAGGGGGAGGAGATATTTCTTCTTCCGGGGGGACGGGCTGTCCTGGGCCCCGGCGGGTTCTGTGGTTGGGATGGGTTCCATGGAAACGCCCCTTTCCGGCCCCGGGGATTCTGGGGCCGCGGTGGTGTGCGCCCGGCGGATGCGGCGCGGCGGCAGGCCCGCCTGGGGCTGGCAAAATCTGCCAGCCTTCGACAGGGGGACACTTGGGTTATATTATATGGAATTCCGCCGGAAAAATCAACACGGGAACGCAATTTGCCGCCCATCCCGCCGAAAAGACGAAGCAGCCCCCGGCCATGGGGCCGGGGGCTGTCCATTTGCTGGGAAGGCAGGGGGTCACAGGAAGAGTTCCGGGGTCTTCCGGGGCCAGGAATAGAGGTCCTCCAGCTCGCTCTTGTGGTAGAGGTAGTTGGGGTCGTCGAAGTACTTGGCGCCGGTGGGGCAGTGCTTCACGCAGCGGTTGCACTTCATGCACTTGCCGGGGACCTGGTGGGCGTCCTCGGGGTCGATGGCCCCCAGGGGACATTGCTTGGCGCACAGGCCGCACTGGGTGCAGGCGTCGCTGGTCTTGGGCCGCACGGGGAGGATGTTGATGGGGTTGCCGTGGCGGTCCCGGGGGGTGTAATAGGGGCCCACGGGGTCGTTCCCCGGCACGGGGACGGGGGCGAGGGCGGCGGGGTCGGCGATGGCCTCCACTTTATGGAAGACCTGGTCGGCAAAGCCGGTGGCGATGGTGAGGTCGCTGATGTCCGGCCGGCCGGCGTTCTGGGTCTCGGAAAAGGCGTGCTGGCAGGAGAAGGCCGCCCCGGCCACCGGGTGGAAGCCCCCGGCCTGGAGGGTGTTGCGCAGCTCCATCAGGGCGTCGTCGTAGTTGCGGTTGCCGTAGCACACCACCGGCACCGCCAGGGCCCCCTGGCCCTGGACGGAGGCCACGTACTTGATGAGCAGGTTGGGCACCCGGCCGGCGTAAACCGGGGTGCCGAAGACCACCAGGTCCCCGGGGGCAAAGACTTTGGGTTCCTTCCGGGCCTGGGGCAGGGTGAAGTCGAAGGTCTCCAGGGGCCGGCCGGTCTGCTGGGCCAGGCGGCGGGCGATCTGGGTGACCACCTTCTTGGTGGTGTCGGTGGCGCTGAAGTAGGCCGCCCACACGGTGTTGACTGTCATTGGGAGGTTCCCCCTTTCTGAATTGGCGCGGGTATGGTACCTCCCATTATACCGGGTTTCCGGGAAAAGTAAAGCCTTATCCCCCGGCCACGGCGGCCTGGGCCGGGGGGATGGGGGTGAGGGAGAGTTCCTCCCCCGCCACCCCCAGCACCAGGCGGCTGCCGGGGGGCAGGGCCTGGCGGAGGAGGAGCTCCGAGGCGGGGTCCTCCACCTGGGTGCGCAGCAGCCGCCGCAGGGGCCGGGCGCCGTACCGGGGGTCCCGCCCCTGCCGGGCCAGGAGGGCGGCGGCCCCGGGGTCCGGGGCGAAGGCCACCCCCAGCCCTTGCAGCCGCGCCCCCAGCTGGTCCAGGAGTTTTTGGGCGATGGCGGTGAGCTCCCCCTCCCCCAGGGGGCGGAAGGGGATGATCTCGTCCAGCCGGCCCAGAAACTCCGGGGGAAAGACCTGGCGCAGCTCCCGCTGGAAGGCGGCCGCCTCCCCGGCCGCCCCCCCGGCAAAGCCCAGGGGGGCCCCTCCGGCCAGGCGGGCCCCGCCCACGTTGGAGGTCATCACCAGGACGGTGCTGCGGAAGTCCGTCCGCCGGCCGTGGGCGTCGGTGAGGACCCCGTCCTCCAGGATCTGCAGCAGCAGGTTCCACACCTCCGGGTGGGCCTTCTCCAGCTCGTCCAGCAGCACCACCGACCAGGGCTTCCGCCGCACCCGCTCGGTGAGCTGGCCCCCCTCCTCGTGGCCCACATAGCCGGGGGGCGACCCGGTGAGGCGGCTCATGGTGTGCCGTTCGGCAAACTCCGTCATGTCAAACCGGAGCAGGGCCTCCTCGGTGCCGAAGAGGGCCTGGGCCAGGGCCTTGCACAGCTCGGTCTTGCCCACCCCCGTGGGGCCCAGGAAGAGGAAGGACCCCACCGGGCGGCCGGGCTCCTTCAGCCCCGCCCGGCCCCGGCGGATGGCCCGGGCCACGGCGGATACCGCCGGGTCTTGCCCCGTCACCCGCCGGGCCAGCAGGGCCTCCAGCTCCAGCAGCCGCTCCCGCTCCGGCCGGGTGAGGGTGGTCAGGGGGATGCCCGTCCACTGGGAGAGGGTGCGGGCCACGTCCTCCCGGGTGACGGCGGGGGTCTGCCGGCCGGCCTGCCACCGGGCCCGGGCGGTTTCCCACTCCCGGCGGAAGTCGGCCTCGGCGTCCCGGCAGCGGGCGGCGGCCTCGTAGTCCTGGGCGGCGATGGCCTCGTCCCGCTCCTGGGCGGCGGTGCGGATCCGGGCCTCCAGGGCCTGGAGGTCGGCGGGAAGGGCCAGGGCCTGGAGCCGGGCCTGGGCGGCGGCCTCGTCCATCAGGTCGATGGCCTTGTCCGGCAGCCGCCGCTGGGGCAGGTACCGGGCGGAGAGGGTCACGGCGGCCTGGAGGGCCTCTGGCTGGAAGGTCACCCCGTGGTGCTGGGCGTACCGGGGGGCCAGGGCGGTGAGGACGGCCAGGGCGGTCTCCCCGGTGGGCTCCTCCACCCGGACGGGCTGGAAGCGCCGCTCCAGAGCGGCGTCCTTCTCCACCATTTTCCGGTACTCCTCCCCGGTGGTGGCCCCGATGAGCTGCAGCCCGCCCCGGGCCAGGGCGGGCTTGAGGAGGTTGGCCGCGTCGATGGCCCCCTCGGCGCTCCCCGCCCCGATGAGGGTGTGCAGCTCGTCCAGGAAGAGGATCACGTTCCCCGCCCGGGCCACCTCCGCCAGGATGTTCTTCATCCGCTCCTCGAACTCCCCCCGGTACTTGGTGCCGGCGATCACCGAGGCCAGGTTCAGGGCCAGCAGGCGCTTCCGGGCCAGGGCGTCGGGCACCTGGCCCAGGGCCATCCGCTGGGCCAGGGCCTCCACCACGGCGGTCTTGCCCACCCCGGGGTCCCCCAGGAGGACGGGGTTGTTCTTGCCCCGGCGCAGGAGGATCTGCACCAGGCGGTGGAGCTCGGCCTCCCGGCCCACCACGGGGTCATAGCCTCCCTGCCCCGCCCGGCGGACCATGTCCAGGGCGTGCTGGTCCAGCAGGCGGGTGGGGGCCGCGGGGGGCGGGCCCTCCCGCTCCTCCCGGGCCCGGGGGGAGAGCCCCCCGCCCCCCAGGGCCTGGAGGGTGAGGCGGCGGAGGACCTCCGGCTGCACCCCCGCCTGGGTGAGCAGGCGGACGGCCCCGCCCTCCTTCTGCCCGGCCAGGGCCAGGAGGAGGTGGCGGCTGGTGACCTGGCGGCCGCCCCCTCGGCGGGCCTGGGCGGCGGCCTGTTCCACGATCCGGGTCAGCCGGGGGGAGAGGGGCCGCCGGCAGGGGAGAGGGGACCCGGTGCCCAGGGCCTCCGCCAGGGCCCCCTGGAGGGCCCGGCGGGTGAGCCCCTGCCCCGCCAGCAGGCGGGCGGCCTCCCCCTCCTGGAGCAGGCCCAGCAGCAGGTGCTCGCTGCCCACCCAGGGGTGGCCCATCCCCTGGGCCAGGGCCCCGGCGGCGGCCAGGGCCCCCCGGGCGGCAGGGGAAAACTTCACGGCTTGGATGGGGCATCCCCCTCTCTCAGACCGGCCTGGGGGGCCGGGGGCGGGGTGACGGGATCCTGTCGTGCCGGGTGGCACACCGAGGCGGGGGCCCCCTCCAGATCGGGCACAACGGAGCCCGAACGGGCAGGCTTCAAGGTGTTTTGCATAGAGAAACTCCTTTCCCATAGGGAAATGTGTGAAAAACTGATAGAAAAAGCATGCCCAACCTAGGGAAATTTAATCAAAAATTTTCAGTGATTTTAGAATTGCATTTTCTCGAAAATGTGGTACAATGTAGGTCGCCAGGATAAAATGATTGGAGGTACCCTAACTATGTATGCTATCAATCCTGATCTGTGCACCTTCTGCAAGAAGTGCATTGAAGAATGTCCCACCGGCGCCATCGTCGAGGGCAAGGCCGGCGACAAGGAAGTCTGCGTTGTGACTTCTGAGTGCATCGACTGCGGCGGCTGCGAGGACGCTTGCGAGACCGATCCCAAGGCTCTGGGCTATCAGGAGTAATCCCTACTCCGAACCAACGATCAAAGAACGGGCGCACCGGGTTTGCCGGAGCGCCCGTTTTTTGCGTGGCGGGGGCCCCGCAGGGCGGGGCTGTTTGCGGCAGGCCCTGCCGCTTAGTCCGGCGCAGGTTAACCCCTGCCACGTTGGGCCGGGGGCCGGGCCCCCGTGGGTACGGACCCTGCAGGCCGTGCCTCGGAAGCGGCCTCGGGGCGCAGCGCCCCGGGGGGCCCGCCTACCCGGCGGGGGCCCTGCTTTCTTTATAAGAAAGCAGGGGGAAAGAATCGCAGGGCTCCGCCCTGCACCCGGTCTTTAAAGCCGCTCGCTGCTCGCTCGCT
>DXDK01000024.1 GCA_019115545.1 Candidatus Evtepia faecavium | reverse complement strand
TGTGGCGCAGGCCCACCTCGAAGTCGTTGGGGTCGTGGGCGGGGGTCATCTTCACGCAGCCGGTGCCGAAGTCCATCTCCACGTACTCGTCGGCCACAATGGGGATCTCCCGGTCCATCAGGGGGAGGATGCAGGTCTTCCCCACCAGGTGCTGGTAGCGCTCGTCGTTGGGGTTGACGGCCACGCCGGTGTCGCCCATCATGGTCTCCGGGCGGGTGGTGGCCACCACCAGGTAGCCCGACCCGTCGGTGAGGGGGTAGCGGATGTGCCACAGGTGGCCGGGCTTGTCCACGTACTCCACCTCCGCGTCAGACAGGGCGGTGACGCAGTGGGGGCACCAGTTGATGATCCGGCTGCCCTTGTAAATGAGGCCCTTCTCGTACAGCTCGCAGAAGGTCTCCCGCACCGCCTTGGAGCACCCCTCGTCCATGGTGAACCGGGCCCGGTCCCAGTCGCAGGAGGCCCCCAGCTTCTTCTGCTGGCGGACGATGCGGTCGCCGTACTGGTGTTTCCAGTCCCACACCCGCTCCAGGAACTTCTCCCGGCCCAGGTCATAGCGGGTGAGGCCTTCCTTCACCCGCAGCTCCTCCTCCACCTTGATCTGGGTGGCGATGCCGGCGTGGTCGGTCCCCGGCACCCACAGGGCGGCGTAGCCCTGCATCCGCTTAAAGCGGATCAGGATGTCCTGGAGGGTGCAGTCCATGGCGTGGCCCATGTGGAGCTGCCCGGTGACGTTGGGGGGCGGCATGACGATGGTGTAGGGCTTCTTCTTGGCGTCCCGGATGCCGGCGAAGCACTTGTTCTGCTCCCACTGCTGATAGATCCGCCCCTCCACTTCCTGGGGCTCATAGACCTTGGACAATTCTTTTCTCATAGGTGCGTTCCTTTCTTTCCTTTCCGTACAGGACGGCCCCCGACGAAGGCAAACCGAAGGGGCCCGGCCCGAAATCCATTAGTATTCCTGAATGGGCAGTTGGGTGTGCTGGCCGATGAAGGCCTTGAAGTCCTTGGGGTCCCCGGTGGTGAACCCGTTCTTGCTGAGGATGATCCCGTGGCTGGCGTCGAAGAAGATGACGTACCACTCCAGGTCGGCCACCACGGCGAAGACCTGCTCGTAGGTGTACCGCTGCTCCCCGGCCTCGGTGGTGCAGAGGATCTCCTCCTCGTCAAACTCGTAGGTGCACTCCCGCATGTTCCGGGGTAGCTGCCGCTGGGAGGAGCGCAGCTGGAAGTTCTTCCAGGACATGAGCAGCACCAGCAGGATCACGCCGTAGAGCATGAGCAGGCTGCCCACCAGGTTCTGGTGGGGATAGAGGTACACGCCGCCCACCAGGCCCACCAGGCCCAGCACGCCGCACACCCCCTTGGTTTTCCGGGACTTCTCCCGGCGGACGCTGAGCTCCGCCAGGCGGTTCATCGCCCCCAGGGCTTTCAGGTCATACGTGGTGTGGTTGACAAAGGGATACAGTGACTCGTTCATGATTAACCTCCTGCTGCCGGACCGGGGAAACAAAAAACGCCCCGGTCCCGGTTGGGACTCAGGGCGAAACAACTTCCGCGGTACCACCTGAGTTCGGGCCGGCCCTGGCCGTGCCCGCACTTGTTTTCCCGTAACGGGGGACTCCGTCCTGCCCTACTGGTTGTTCGGGCAGGCGGCTCCGGGACGACTTCCGCGCCGCGGGGGGAGACTTGCACCGGCCGTCTCCTCTCTGCTGCCTCCTGCACTGCGCGTACTGCTTCCCATCCTTGCCTTTTCGCGTTTCTGAGCAACAGTATATGAAATTTCCCCCGCCTTGTCAAGGGGGCAGGAAGGGAGTATACTACCTGCCATAGAACGGAATGGGAGGAGAGACCATGGACCAATGTGACAACCACCGCCCCTGCCCCTGCACCTATGACTGCCCCCGCCACGGCAAGTGCTGCGCCTGCGTGGCCTACCACCGGGACCACGGGGAGGGTTTCCCCGGCTGTTTCTTTTCCAAGGAAGGGGAGGCCACCTACGACCGGAGCCTGGAGGCCCTGGTCCGGGACCGGGGACGGGAACTGGCGCGGCAGGCGTAAGCCGCCGCGTTTCCAACAACAAGAAGCCCCTGCGCTTTTGGAAAAAGCGCAGGGGCTTCTTGGCTTTAAAGAAAGGGCTGCATCTGGGACACGTTGGCCTGCTCGGCGGCCAGGAGCTTCTCCGCCAGGGCGCGGATCTTGGGGTCGTTGCCCCGGTAGTCGTGGAGGTGCTTGAGCCCCTTGGTCACCCCCATGTTGTTGCCCTGGATGACCATCTCCGCCAGCTTGGAGTCGGAGGAGTCGGCCAGGGTCTTCACCGTGGCCATGGCCTGGGAGGACAGCCGGGCCATGAGCCCCGGGTCCTTGGGCTGGGCCCCCTTGGCCTGGAGGAGCTGGGCGGAGCTGTGGGCGATGTCCTGGTACTCCCGGATCTGGGACCGGAGGGACTGGCGCATCCCCGAGCTCTCCGCCTGGGGGAGGAGGTCCTGCAGCCCCAGGACCCCCATGGCCGCCGTTTCGTGGACGTACTGGAGCAGTTCCATGTCTTTCATTTCCATCACCTCGCCGGTAGTATGCCCGGCCCCGGGGGTAAGTATGGCGGGGCGGGGGAGAAAATTTTCCGAAAAGGTGTACGCAAACGTCCCCCTACCCCGGGGTGTCCCCCTAAGGGTAGAACCGACAGAGAGGGGGGAGAACCATGGAGCTGACCTGGCAGACGGTGGTGGCCGTGGGGGCGGCGGCGTCGGCCCTGGCGGGGCTGCTGGCCGCCTATAACCGGGCCTACCGCTGGACCCTGCGCCAGCGGGAGCAGGACCAGGAACTGCGGGCCATCCGCCGGGAGAACACCCTGCTGACCTACGGCGTGCTGGCCTGCCTGAAGGGCCTGGCGGAGCAGGGGTGCGACGGCCCCGTCCACGAGGCCATCGCCAAAATCGAAAAGGACCTGAACCTGCGGGCCCACGACCAATGAGAAGGGAGCGAGGAACATGAAGGAAACAACCAGACGGTGGTGGCGGGCGGCGGCCATCCGGGCCCTGAAGACCATGGCCCAGACGGCGGCGGCCACCATTGGGGCCGCGGCGGTGCTCAGCCAGGTGGACTGGCCGGTGGTGGCCTCCGCCGGGGTGCTGGCGGGGGTGCTGTCCCTGCTGACCTCCATCGCCGGCCTGCCGGAAGTGGAACAGGAGGGGGGAGCCCATGAGTAACAGCAGCATTGTAGACTACACCAAGCTGTCCCCCCACTGCACGAGGCCAAGAAACGGGAAGATCCGTGGCATTTCCATCCACACCATGGCCGGCCCGGGCAGCGTGGAGGGCTGCGGCGCGGTCTTTCAGACCAGCGAGGCCTCGGCCCACTACGGCATCGGCCCCGACGGACGGGTGGGCCAGTACGTCCGGGAGGAGGACCGGGCCTGGTGCTGCGAGGACCCGGTGGACCACCAGGTGGTGACCATTGAGGTCTCCAGCATCCAGGCCTATTGCGAGCCCTACGCCTGCACCCAGGCGGCCTACCGCCGCCTCATCGACCTGTGCGTGGACATCTGCCGGCGCAACGGCATCCCCGCCCTACGGTGGCAGGAGGGGAAGGAACACTGCCCGGCCTTCACCGGGGACTGGGACACCTGCAACCTGGTGCCCCACCGGTACACCACCAAGAAGGGAAAGTCCTGCCCGGGGAACTATCTGCTGGCCCGGTACGGGGCCATTGCGGAGGAAGTCAACCGACGCCTGAAGGGAGAGGAGGAACCCATGGATATTCATCAGCTGCTGGAAGAGATCACCGAGGAGGAGGCCTACCGCCTCTGGCAGAAGGCCCAGCGCCACGCCGACGCCCTGCCCGAGCCCCCCTGGTCCCAGGAGGAGGGCCACTGGGCCCGGGGAGAGGCCCTGGGCCTGGTGGACGGCACCGGCCCGGAGCGCCCCATGAAACGGGATGAGGTGCTGGCCGTTTTGGGGCGGCTGGGGGTGCTGTAACCCCCTCTGCCCAAGGAAAGGGAGAAGCCCCCACGCCGCTGGTTTTCCGCCGGCGGCGTGGGGGCTTTCTTGCAGGCGAACGAAAAATGGGAGAAATTTTGCAAAACCGGTTGCTTTTTGCCGGGAGATTTGTCTTAATATATGGAAAAGAAATCGTTGCAGGAAAGAGGGGATCGTATGCACCGGGGGAAACGGATCTTGGTTGCCCTGCTGACTGCGGCGCTGCTGGTGCCCGGGGCGGCGGCAGCGCCGGGGGAGAGGCCTGCCCTGTCCGACCTTCAGGGCCACTGGGCCCAGGAGGAGATCGAACAGGCCGTGGCCGCCGGCTGGGTGGAGGGCTATCCCGACGGGACCTTCCGGCCGGAGCAGCCCATCACCCGGGCGGAGTTCACCAAAATGCTCCAGGATGCCATCCACCTGCCCCCGGACAGCGAGACCGTGGCCTGGCTGAAGTCCATCAGCCAGCCCCAGGCCCTGCTCACCGACATGGAGGACCACTGGCTGGCCCAGGGGGGCTGGCTGGACGCTGCCTTGGTCACCGGTATGGTGGTCACTGAGGACTACAACTACCACCACTTCCGCCCCGAAAAACAGATTGCCCGATATGAGATCGCCCTGATGACCACCCGGGCCCTGGGCATGGTGGAGGCGGGAAACCAGCACCTGGATTCCCTGGGCTACACCGACGACGAGGAGATCCTCCCCTGGATGAAGGGATACGTCCGCACCGCGGTGGCGGAGGGGGTTCTGCAAGGCTACCCCGACGGGAGCTTCCGGCCCCACGCCACCTCTACCCGGGCCGAGGCCGTGGTGATGCTTCAGCGGATGCTGGATAACATGGAGGAGGGGGTCACCGACGACATCAAGGTCCAGGTCCACTGTGAGAACTGGGGGGCGGCAGAGACCGTCACCCTGCAAGACCCCCTCACCCAGGTGGTGGACGGGGTGCTCTACCTCTCCGCCCGGGACCTGCTGGAAGGGTGGGACGAGGCCGCCGTTTTCCAGACTTGCTCCGTTACCTGGGACCCCATCATCCAGCGGCTGGACGGGCAGTTCGGGGCCTGGACCCAGTTCCAGGCGGGGGTCCAGGGGTGCGCCTATGACGTGCTGCCCTGGCGGGAGGACCTCACCCAGGCCGCCTACCACCTGGTGCGCCCGGCCCGGATGCTCTATGGGGAAATCATGGTGCCTGTCAGCGGCGCGCCTGTAACCGGGACGGGGGCCGCCGTGTTCAACTGGCCGGCAGCCTGGGACCGGGAGAAGGGGACCATGGTCCTGAACCTGAAGACCCCTTGGAACCTCACGCCGTGAGAGAAGGTGACGAAAAAGCAAGAAAACGGTTGAACTTGACAAAGAGGAAGCCTATCATTTCCAATGGGGAGAGGATCCCTGGGAAAAAGCAGAAAGGAGCGAAACTCTATGAAACTGTGGAAGAAACTCACCAGCCTGCTGCTGGCGGCGGCCATGATGGTCCCCTTCGCGGCGGCGGCCCCCTCGGAGGAAGGCAGCTTCCCGGATGTGGACGGCCACTGGGCCCAGGCGGAGATTGAACAGGCCGTGGCCGCCGGCTGGGTGGACGGCTACGAGGACGACACCTTCCGGCCGGAACGGGCTGTCACCCGGGCGGAGTTCGTCAAGATGATTCTGGACGCCATCCACCTGACCCCTGGGTGCGAGACGGTTAACTGGATGGTGGAACATGCCAAAATTCAGGTCAAGGGAACAGGCCCCTGGGGAATACCAAATACGGTGGACTATGAACCCAACCTGAACGACATGGACACCCACTGGCTGACCACCCAGGGCTGGACGGAGGCCGCCTTGTACTCCGGCATGGTGGTGCCCAGCGACTACAACAACGGCAACTTCCGGCCGGAGAAGCCCATCGCCCGGTATGAGATCGCCCTGATGGTCACCCGGGCTCTGGGCCAGGTGTACGAAGCAAAAGCCGAGGAGGGATTAGACATAACCCTGCCCTTCACCGACAGCGAGACAACATTGAGCTGGATGAAGGGATACATTCGTGTCGCCTCCGAAGCCGGCGTGGTGAAGGGGTACCCCGACGGCAGCTTCCAGCCCAACGAGGCCTCCACCCGGGCAGAAGCTGTGGTCATGGTCCAGCGGATGCTGGATGTGATGGAAGAGGGGCTGGATCCAGATATCCATGTAGTGGCCCAGTATCATATCCGCGACCCGCTCAGCGACGAAAAAGATCGTATCGTCCAAGAGAAGGCTACCGACGCGATCCAACTCCAGGTGGTGGACGGTGTGGTCTATGCCTCGGTTTTGGATCTGTATCAGGTGCGCGCTGAAATGATGCGGGACAACAACGAGCCATATGACATCTATAATGATCCCGACAAGCAGACCCCGTTCTGGTGGCCTGTGGAACAACGCATCGGGTATAGAAACTGGCTTGGGCAGACGGATTTGTGGGATCGCTATCAAATGGGAGATACCGAGTACACCATGATGGGATCACCTGAAGAGGTCTTTTGCGCCCCTGTTCGCGTCCTGTATGGGCAGGCAATGATTCCGATTTACGATGAAAAACACCCCAATTCGGAAGCAAAGCTCTATTGGCAGAGCGGATGGAATGCGGAAACCCAGACCCTGACGATTCCGGTGGTGAATAAACACCCGTACGTTGTTGGCTCTTGAGTAGATGGACCGAGGGGGAGCTTCCAGTTCCTGGTTCAGCTGTGCCCCCGGGTGGTGTGATACCTCCCGGGGGCACAGTTTTTTCTTCCCCGCACATGGCCAACTTCTTTGACGGGGCAGCACACACAGACCCGGGGAGCGCAGCTGCGCTCCCCGGGCCTGTGTCTTGCCCGTTGGGGTGAAAGGGGTTCAGGGGTTCAAAATAATCTTAATGCACTGCTTGGACTGGTAGACCTCGTAGGCCTTGTCCATGTCCTTCAGGGGGAAGTGGTGGGTGATGAAGGGCTCCACCTTTACCCGGCCGTCCTCCACGAAGTGCAGGCACTCCTCAAACTCCTGCCGGGTGTAGCAGATGGTGCCGAAGATCTTGATCTCCCGGCGCACCACGTCCCCCAGGTCCACCTGGGGCAGGGTGTGGTAGAGGCCGGTGATGCCATAGGTCCCCGCCTTTTTGAGCATCTTCAGGGCGGCGATGGGCACCCCCTCGGCCCCCACGCAGTCCTGGACATAGTCGGCCATGGCCCCGCCGGTGATCTCCCGCACCCGCTCCACCGGGTCCTCGTGGGAGACGTTGATGGTATAGTCCGCCCCCAGCTCCTTGGCCAGTTCCAGCCGCTGGGCGCCGGCGTCGGTGTCCAGGCAGATGACGGTTTTCACTCCCCGGAGCTTGATCAGCTGCACAGCGTACAGGCCGATGGGCCCCGCGCCGTAGACGCAGCAGACGTCCTTGGAGGTGATGCCCGAGGCCTTCACCGTGCGGTAGGCCGAGGCGATGGGATCCACCGAGGCCCCTTGGTCGTAGGTGGTGGTGTCCCGCATTTTCCGGCACACCTTGGCGGGCACCCGGACGTACTCTGCCATGGCGCCGTCCACGTGGATGCCGGTTTCCACCAGCTCGTCACAGAGGACCTCCTTGCCCTCGATGCACATGTCGCAGTCCCCGCAGCCGATGACGATGCAGGGGGTGACCCGGTCCCCCACCTTCAGGTTCTTCACGGCCTTGCCCACTTCCACCACGTCGCCGGAGAACTCATGGCCGGGGGTGAGGGGATAGGGCACCGGCCGGGTGCCCGCCAGGATGGGGCCGTCGCTGCCGCAGATGCCCACGGAGCGGACCTTGATGATCACGTCGGTGTCCCGGAGGACGGGGTAGGGGACCTCTTTCACGGCGAAGCCGGGGCCCAGGTGTTCTTTGACCACTGCTAGCATGGGAAATTACCTCTCTTTCAGAATTTAGGACAGGGTGAGGATGATCACCTGGGAGGCGATCACCACGGAGATCAGGGCGATGGGATAGGTGGCGGCGTAAGCGGCGGCCACGGACTCCGTCTTGGACACCGACAGCAGGGTGCCCAGGGCCGGGGTGGAGGTCATCCCCCCGGTGATGGAGCCCAGGTTGTTCAGCAGGGAGAGCTTCAGCACATACTTGGCGAAGAGGTACCCCACTACCATGGGCAGCACCGTCATGATGACCCCGTAGACGAAGTAGATGCCGTGGAAGAACTCCACGAACCGGGAGCCCCCGGCCACCCCCGCCCCGATGAGGAAAAGGACCAGGCCCAGCTCCCGCAGGGCCTTCAGGGTGGTGTCCTTGGGCAGGAGGTTTACAGGGCCCAGATGGCCCAGGTGGCCGAACACCAGGCCCATGAGGATGCACCCGCCGGTGGTGGTCAGGGCGAAGTTACCGATGTGGATGCTCCCCACCACCACCCCGCAGAGGATGGCCAGGGAGAGGGGCATGAA
Source organism: Candidatus Evtepia faecavium (assembly GCA_019115545.1). Taxonomy (GTDB): domain Bacteria; phylum Bacillota; class Clostridia; order Oscillospirales; family Oscillospiraceae; genus Evtepia; species Evtepia faecavium. Next base: position 1,126 of record DXDK01000024.1, on the reverse strand, counting down.
GCCGAAGTCGTCCACCTGGATCAGCTTCCTGGTGACTTGGCGGTGCTCGGCGGCGTCCACCTGGTTGAGTTTGGCCCGCTCCTGGGCCATGTCGGCGTGGGTGAGCTTGGGGATGAGCTGGACAAAGAGGACCACCCCTACCACCCCAAAGAGGTAGGCGATGCCATACCCCACGGAGACCAGGGACTCCAGCTCCGCCGTGGCCACGGTGGCCTTGGCCGCGGAAAAGGCCGGGGTGGAGGTGAGGGCCCCCGCCAGAAGGCCCACGAGAATGGCGGTGAACTCGTCGTCGGCCAGGTTGGTGAAGTGCCGGCCGATGAGGATGCACCCCACGCAGGCCAGGGCCCCAAAGAGGATGATCACCAGCCCCAGGCAGACGTAGGACTTGAAGTTCTTCTTGAAGTTACTCAGGAAGGTGGGCCCAGCGATGAACCCCACGGCGGTGACGAAGAACATCAGGCCCAGGTTCTCCACGATCTTCAGCCCATCGGTGACGTAGCTCACCCCGTCTACCGAGAGCTGACCGGCCAGGCTGGGGTAGCAGAAACACCCAAAGAGCAGGGCGGCCACAAAGACCCCGGCGGTACCCAGGTTCACCCCCTTCACGGTGATCCGCCCGATGAGGTACCCCACCGCGGCAATGGCGAACACGCAGAACACCAGGAACACCGTGCCCTCTATGGAAAACGAAAGTCCCAAGGGACGCTCCTCCTTCCCTCCAAAATTCTTGCGGACGCCGGGCAGGGCAGGGGCCCAACCCGGCGCCGCAGGGCAGTCTGCCCGTGACGGGCAGGCAAGTGGATCACGATTTTCTCTTCTGGTAGGCCCGCCAGGTGCAGGCGAAGGTGTCCATGTTGTCCAGCCGGTCGCCCACCATGGGGGTGGCCAGGGCGGCGGCATGGGGGGCGGTCTTCACCAGGTCGGGGTCGGCGTAGGCCTCCTCGGCGATGGCCTTCAGGGCCCCGGTGTACTCGTCGATGTCCGCCTTGGAGTAGGTCTCGCAGGCCTCGGGGGTGAAGGGTTCCGGGATGATCCGGGGGTGGTGGCTGGCAAAGTAGCTCTGGAAGCCGTAGTCCACGATCCGCCGGTCGATGTCGTCGGTGGTGACGCCGGTGTCCTGGGTGAG
>DXDK01000141.1 GCA_019115545.1 Candidatus Evtepia faecavium | reverse complement strand
AGCGAGCGGTTTTATACTAGGGGGTGCAGGGGGTTCCCCCCTGCGACTCTTTGCGTCCGGGCTTTCTCATAGAGAAAGCCTGGATCCCCGCCCCGGACAGGGGCGGGGGACCACGCCGCAGGGCCCACCCTGCGACGGTCCCACCAGGACCACCTGCCGATGCCGGCCGGGCCCCCGGCCCCACGTGGCAGGCCCCATCCCCACAAGAGAGGAGAGATACCATGGCCGGACTGGTCGTGCTGGAAAAAATGGTGATGCTGGTCCTGCTGATGGTGGTGGGCTTCCTGGCCGCCAAGGGCAAGTGGGTGGACGAGGCCTTTGGCCAAAAGGCCAGCTTCCTGGTGGCCAACGTGTTCATCGTGGCCACCATTTTGGCCTCGGTGGTGGGGATGGAACCCCTCTTCTCCGGCCGGGAGCTGGTGGTGTCGGTGGTGGCAGTGTTCATCCTCTTCGCCATCGGCGGGGTGCTGGGGTGGATCTGCGCCAAACTCCTCCCCCTGTCGCCAGGGGACCGGACGGCGGCCTGGCTGTCGGTGTTCTTCATGAACAACGTCTTCATCGGCTTTCCCGTGGTGGAGGCGCTGTTCGGGCAGAACGCCGTATTTTGCGCTGCCCTCACGGGGCTGCCCTTTAACCTGCTGCTCTTCTCCATGGGCGTCAGCCGCCTCCGGGCGGGGCAGGGGCGTGGCCGGGTGCGGCTGAAGGAGGTGTTCTCTCCCGCCCTGGTGGCCACCCTGGTGAGCATCGTCTTTTTCCTGGGGCAGATCCCCTTCCCCCAGCTGGTGGCCGACACCGTCCAGACCCTGGGGGGTGCCACGGTCCCCCTGTCCATGGTGATCATCGGCATCTCCCTGAGCCAGGTGCCCATCCGGGAGGCCCTCACCGACTGGCGGGCCTATGTGGTGAGCCTGGTGCGGCTCATCCTCTGCCCCCTGGTGGTGTGGCTGGTCCTCCGCCTCTTCCTGGAGGGGACCACCCTGGGGGTCCTCACCGTCATCGCCGCCTGCCCCAGCGGGGCCATGATCACCATTCTCAGCCTCCGCTACGGGGTGGACGAGACCTTCGCCACCCGGGTGAACTTTGTGAGCACTGTTCTGTGCGCGGGGACGCTGCCGTTGGTGACCCACGTCCTGCTGTAGGAAATTTGGGATGGGCCTGGAAGGTTGGCGCTTCGTGCGGAAGGCCGGTGCCGCGGGGGAGTCGGGCTGTCTGCCTGGCCCGTGGCCCATCCCAAATTTAGGGGATGCAGCCCGAACCGCGCCGGCGAAGCCGGCACTCTCGGGCTGAGAGGAGTTTTTTGCCCGGCACATGTCCGTGCAAAAAACGGATTTTACCTTATTTCCCCGCCTGCGGGCGGGGAAACTCTGCGAGGCTTGCCCTACCGGGCGAGTCCGTTGGACGGGGAGTGTGGGGAACCCTATGGGGTTGAACCTGATGGGTTACTCCGTTGGACGGGGCGCTGCGGGGAGACTGCGGCGTGTGCCCTACCGGGCGAGTCCGTTGGACGGGGGGTGCGTAGAGCCCTATGGGGCTGGCCCTGGCGGGTTGCTCCATTGGACGGGGTGCTGCGGGGAGACTGCGGCGTGTGCCCTCCCGGGCGAGGGGCATGGGACGGAGGCGTTGGGGGGAGCCCTATGGGGCTGGCCCTGGTAAGGAATTCGGTTGGGCGGGGCGTTGTGGGGAGCCCTGTAAGGTTGGCCCAATGGGGTCACAGAAGGAGTTGATTTCTATGCTGCTCTCCGCGGAGCACATCAGCTTGAATTTCGGCCTGAAGCAGCTGTTGGACGATGTCACCCTCTACCTCAACGAGGGGGATAAAATCGGCATCATCGGCATCAACGGCACGGGGAAGAGCAGCCTCCTCCGGGTGCTGGCGGGGCAGCAGGTCCCCGACCAGGGGGCGGTCTCCCTGGACCCCAACGTCCAGGTGTGCTTCCTCCCCCAGAACCCGGAGATGGTGGCGGGGGCCACGGTGCTGGAGCAGGTCTTTCACGACTTCTCCCCGGACACCCGGGCCCTGCTGGAGTACGAGGCCAAGGCCATGCTCACCCGCCTGGGGATCCCCGACGTTGCCCAGAAGGTGGACACCCTCTCCGGGGGCCAGCGGAAGCGGGTGGCCCTGGCCGCCGTCCTCCTCCACCCGGCGGATGTGCTCATTCTGGACGAGCCCACCAACCACCTGGACAGCGACATGGTCCTCTGGCTGGAGGACCACCTGCGGAAGTTCACCGGGGGCCTGATCATGGTCACCCACGACCGCTACTTCCTGGAGCGGGTGTGCAACCGGATCACCGAACTCTCCCACTGCCACATCCGCCACTACGAGGCCAACTATTCCAAGTACCTGGAACAGAAAACCCAGCAGGAGGAGATGGACCAGGCCGCCCAGCGGAAACGCCAGTCCATCCTCCGGGTGGAGTACCAGTGGATCATGCGGGGGGCCCAGGCCCGGCGGACCAAGAACAAGGACCGCATCGCCCGCTATGAGCAGCTGAAAGCCCAGGCCGGCCCGGTGAGCGACGGGGCGGTGGAGATGGCCACCCTCTCCAGCCGCCTGGGCCGGAAGACGGTGGAGCTGGACCACGTCACCAAGGCCTTCGGGGAGCACATCGTCCTCCAGGACTTCACCTATCACATCGCCCGGGACGACCGGGTGGGCATCGTGGGCCGCAACGGGGCGGGGAAGTCCACCCTGCTCAACCTCATCGCCGGCAAGCTCGCCCCGGATTCCGGCACCGTGGACTGGGGGGAGACGGTGCGCCTGGGCTACTTCTCCCAGGAGGGCCGGGAGCTGGACCCCCGCCAGCGGGTGTACGACTTCATCCACGAGATCGCCGGGGAGGTGAAGACCCGGGAGGGGAACTTCTCCGCCACCCAGATGATGGAGCGCTTCCTCTTCCCCACCCAGCTGCAAGGCCAGCCCATCGGCAAGCTCTCCGGCGGGGAGCGGCGGCGGCTGTACCTGCTGTCCATCCTCATGGCCGCCCCCAACATCCTCCTGCTGGACGAGCCCACCAACGACCTGGACGTCACCACCCTGGCCATTCTGGAGGAGTATCTGGAGACCTTCCCCGGGGCGGTGCTGGCGGTGTCCCACGACCGCTACTTCCTGGACAAGATGGCCCACCAGATCTTCGAGGTGGGGGAGGAAGGCCAGGTCACCCGGTACAGCGGCAACTACTCCGACTACCTGGACAAGCGCCAGGCCACATCCGCCCCCGCCCAGGAGGAGAAGGCGGAGAAGAAGCCTGCCGGCAAGCCCGCCCGGCAAAAAAAGCTGAAGTTTACCTTCAAGGAACAGCGGGAGTACGACACCATCGAGGCCGACATCGCCGCCCTGGAAGCCCGCATCGCCCAGCGGGAGGGGGAGATGCTGGCCTGCGGCAGCGACTACGGCAAGCTCCAGGACCTGACGAAGGACCAGCAGGCCGACCAGGCCGCCCTGGAGGAGAAGATGGACCGCTGGCTCTACCTCACCGACCTGGCCGAAAAGATCGCCGCCCAGGAGAAGTAAAACACGCAAAAACGGCTTCCCTTCCAGAGGGAAGCCGTTTTGTCGTCTGGATCCGAAACCGGAGATGGGGGGCTCAGAGCAGGATGATCCCTGCGTCCCGGCAGGTTTCGATGGTCTCGTCGTCCCAGGTGGACACCTGGACCTCGCCGATGTGGGCCTTGCCCAGCAGCAGCATGGACAGCCGGGACTGGCCGATGCCCCCGCCGATGGTCAGGGGGAGCTCCCCGGCCAGGAGCATCTTGTGGAAGGCCAGGGAGCGGCGGTCGTCACAGCCGGCGGCGGTGAGCTGGCGGTCCAGGGCGGCGGGGTCCACCCGGATGCCCATGGAGGACAGCTCAATGGCCCGGCCCAGGACGCTGTCCCACAGGAGGATGTCCCCGTTGAGGCTCCAGTCGTCGTAGTCCGGGGCGCGGCCGTCGTGGCGCTGACCGGACTTCAGGGGGGCGCCGATGCCCTGGAGGAAGGTGGTGGGGTGGTCCTTCACCCAGGCGTCCTCCCGCTGCTTGGGGGTGAGGGCGGGGTAGGTGTCCTCCAGCTCCTGGGAGGTGACGAAGGAGACGTTCCGGCTCACCTGGGGCAGCACGCACAGCTGGGGGAAGACGGCCTGGAGGGTCTTCTGGGTGTCCGCCATGGCGTCCACGATGGACTGGACGGTCTCGTGGAGGTAGGCCTCGGTGCGGTCCCGGGGGGCGATGACCTTCTCCCAGTCCCACTGGTCCACGTAGATGGAGTGGAGGTTGTCGGGGACCTCGTCCCGGCGGATGGCGTTCATCTCGGTGACCAGCCCCTCCCCCACGGGGAAGTGGTAGTGGTAGAGGGCCATGCGCTTCCACTTGGCCAGGGAGTGGACCACCTGGGCATCCCGCCCGGCGGCGGGGATGTCAAAGGAGACGGGGCGCTCCACCCCGTTGAGGTCGTCGTTGAGGCCGGAGGCCGCCTCCACGAAGAGGGGGGCGGACACCCGGCGCAGGTGGAGGTTGCCGCAGAGGGTGTCCTCAAACACCCGGCGCAGGAGGCTGATGGCCTTCTGGGTGTCGTAGAGGTTCAGCAGGGGGGCGTAGTGCTCGGGAATGTAGGTCTTGTCAGACATGGCGGGAACTCCTTTCGGAAGATGTCACACGGCTCAGCCGTGGTAGAGTTTGGAGGTCTGGTACTTGGGCTCGCTGGTCAGGCGGACCCCCAGGCGGCGGAAGCTGTCCTCGTCCCCCTCGGAGAGGATGACGGTGGTGTGGGCCTCGCACCCACGGAGCTTCTGCAGCTGCTGCACCGCCCGGCGGGCGTTGGGGTCGGTGACGGCGCAGATGGACAGGGCCACCAGCAGCTCGTCGATGTGCAGCCGGGGATTCTTGTTCCCCAGGACGTTGACCTTCAGGTCCTGGACGGGCTCGATCACCGAGGGGGAGATGAGCTGGACCTCGTCGGGGATGCCCCCCAGATACTTCAGGGCGTTGAGCAGCAGGGCGGAGGAGCACCCCAGCAGCTCCGAGGTCTTGCCGGTGAGGATGGTGCCGTCGGGCATCTCCATGGCGGCGGCGGGGTCGCCGGTGCGCTCGGCCACCGCCAGGGCGGGGGAGACCACCGCCCGGCTCAGGGGGGTCAGGCCCAGCTGCTTCATCAGCAGCTCGATCTTGTACACCGCGGTGCCGTCGCTCCGCCCCCGGCGGTGGCGGCACTCCTCGGCATAGAACCGGCGGAGGATCTCCTCCTGGGAGGCCTGGCAGACCACCTCGTCGTCCACGATGCAGTAGCCGGCCATGTTCACCCCCATGTCGGTGGGAGACTGGTAGGGGGAGGTGCCGGAGATCCGCTCAAACATGGTCTTGAGCACCGGGAAGATCTCCACATCCCGGTTATAGTTCACCGTGGTCACCCCGTAGGCCTCCAGGTGGAAGGGGTCGATCATGTTCACGTCGTTGAGGTCGGCGGTGGCCGCCTCGTAGGCCAAATTCACCGGGTGGCGCAGGGGGAGGTTCCAGATGGGGAAGGTCTCGTACTTGGCGTACCCCGCCTGGACCCCCCGCTTGTACTCGTGATAGAGCTGGCTGAGGCACACGGCCATCTTCCCGCTGCCGGGGCCGGGGGCGGTGACCACCACCAGGGAGCGGGAGGTCTCCACGTACTCGTTCTTGCCATAGCCCTCCTCGCTGACGATGAGGGGGATGTCATAGGGGTAGCCCTCGATGGGGTAGTGGCGATAGACCCGCAGGCCCAGGCCCTCCAGCTGGGCCTGGAAGATCTCCGCCGCGGGCTGGCCGCTGAACCGGGTGAGGACCACGCTGCCCACCTGGAAGCCGAAGCTGCGGAAGGCGTCGATGAGGCGGAGGGTGTCGGTGCCGTAGGTGATGCCCAGATCCCCCCGGACCTTGCTCTTCTCCAGGTCCACGGCGGAGACGGCCACCACGATCTCCACCTGGTCCTTCAGCTGGCTGAGCATGCGGATCTTGGAGTCGGGGTGGAACCCGGGGAGCACCCGGGAGGCGTGGTTGTCGTCAAAGAGCTTGCCGCCGAACTCCAGGTAGAGCTTGCCCCCGAACTGGTCGATGCGGGAGCGGATGTGCTCGGACTGCATCTCCAGATATTTGTCGTTGTCAAACCCAAGTTTTTCGATCATATGGGAACCCTTCCTCTCTTTCTCACGCCCCACCGGCCGGGGCCGGAAAAACAAAAACAGATACAGATAATGTACCAATTCTTGTATGAAAAGTCAATAGAAGGAGAAGAATATTGTAAAACCTGACGGAAAAATCTTCCCCCCTCGCCCCCGGCGGGGGAGCGGGCCTGTACAACTTGGGGAAACCGCCTCCTCCGCCGGGCAACCACCCCGGCAGCGGCCCGCCCACCCGGGGCGGAAGGGGCCCCGGACTTGCCTAGCAGGGAAAAATATGATATAATTTAGCGTTCCAAAAAGACAGAACACGCCCAGAGACCTGTGCTATGCTTACTCTACGCCACAAGGAGCGATACAAGATATGTTAGAACTGAAAGGATTGACCTATCAGGTGGACGACAACGGAGGGCAGACCGACATCCTCCGGGGCATCGACCTGACCATTCCAGACAAGACCTTTGTGGTCATCACCGGCCCCAACGGCGGGGGAAAGACCACCCTGGCCCGGGCCATCATGGGCCTGGTCAAGCCCACAGGGGGGCAGATCCTGTGGAACGGCACCGACGTCACCGGCCTGTCCATCACCGAGCGGGCCAAGCTGGGCATCAGCTACGGCTTCCAGCAGCCCCCCCGGTTCAAGGGGCTGCGGGTCCGGGACCTGCTGGAGCTGGCCTCCGGCCGGCAGAAGCTCACCCGGGACGCCTGCTGTTCCTACCTCAACCGGGTGGGCCTGTGCGCCGCCGACTACATCGACCGGGAGGTGGACACCTCCCTGTCCGGCGGGGAGGTCAAGCGCATCGAGATCGCCACCATCCTGGCCCGGCCCAGCGGGCTGCTCATCTTTGACGAGCCCGAGGCGGGCATCGACCTGTGGTCCTTCGCCAAGCTCACCGAGACCTTCCGCATGCTCCACGGCCAGGGGGAGAACACGGTGATCGTCATCTCCCACCAGGAGCGGATCATCAACCTGGCCGACGAGATCGTCATGATCTCCGGGGGCAAGGTGGCCCGCCACGGCCCCAAGGAGGAGATCCTGCCCTACATTCTCACCGACACCGGCGGCATGTGCAGCTTCCTGCAGCCCGACCGGGACAACTGCCGGCAGCCAAAGGAGGACTGAACCATGGAAAACGTAGACATCCGCCTGCTGCGGGAGATCGCCGACCTGGAGACCACCCCCCAGGGGGCCTATAACATCCGGAAGAACGGGGAGCTGGCCTCCCGGAACACCACCGCCAACATCGACATCGTCTCCAAGACCGACAAGCCCGGCATCGACATCTACATCAAAGACGGCACCAAGCACCAGTCGGTGCACATCCCGGTGCTCATCACCCAGACCGGGCTGGACGATCTGGTGTACAACGACTTCCACATCGGCGCCGACTGCGACGTGGTCATCGTGGCCGGCTGCGGCATCCACAACGAGGGCAGCCAAGAGACCAAGCACGACGGGGTGCACACCTTCTACATCGGGGAGAACTCCCGGGTGCAGTACGTGGAGAAGCACTACGGCGAGGGGGAGGGCACCGGCGAGCGGGTGATGAACCCCAGGACTGAGGTCTATCTGGAAAAGGGCGCCTTCCTTCAGATGGACACCACCCAGCTGCGGGGGGTGGACTCCACCAAGCGGTACACCAAGGTGGTGGTGAAGGAGGACGCCGAGGCGGTGGTCACGGAAAAGCTCCTCACCCACGGAAAGCAGGAGGCCGAGTCCGAGATGGACGTCATCCTGGCCGGGGAGGGGGCCCGGGGGCGGGTGATCTCCCGGTCGGTGGCCCAGGACGAGTCCCACCAGATCTTCTACCCCCGGATGATCGGGGACGCCGCCGGCTTCGGCCACGTCCAGTGCGACTCCATCATCATGGGCAAGTCCCGGATCGAGTCCATCCCCGCCCTCACCGCCAACCACCCCGACGCCCAGCTGATCCACGAGGCCGCCATCGGCCGCATCGCCGGGGACCAGCTGCTCAAGCTCATGACCCTGGGCCTGACGGAGGAGGAGGCAGAGGAGGAAATTCTCAATGGATTTCTTGGATGAGCGGGCCGGCCTGCCCACCCCGGAGAAGGAGGGCATCTACTACATCAAGCAGGACCCCGACCTGGGGAAAATCCGCGGCCTGGACCCCTGGGCGGTGGAGAACGGCATCCACCTCATCCGCATGGAGGCCGACGCCGCCGAGGGGATCATGATGATCCGCCGGAGCAACCAGCAGCAGTACGGCACCGTCCACGGGGGGATGCTGGTGGCCTTTGCCGACACCATCGCCGGCCACAGCCTGGTGCCCCACGGGAAGGTGTGCGTCACCCAGGGGAGCACGGTGAACTTCCTCCGGCCGGCGGCGGGGGCCTATCTCTTCTGCCGGGCCACCCCGGTGAAGGTGGGCAGCCGCATCTGCGTGGTCTCCGTGGAGCAGCGCAACGACCGGGACGAGCTCATCACCACCGCCCTGTTCACCTTTGCGGTGGTGCGGACCATCGACCCGGTGACCCTGCCCCCCAAGCACCCCAACCTGACGTTCTGAGAAAAAAAGACCGGGGCGGCGCACCGCCCCGGCCAGAGCCAGCGGGAATTGCAGAGCCCTGAGCTCACAGATCCCAGTCCTCAAACTCGTCGTCCTCGTCGCAGCTGCCGCAGGGGCAGGTGCGGCGGAAGGCCTCCTTCTTGGCCTGGAGCCGGGCGGTGGCCACGTCCACATAGCGGCCGATGCGCTCCAGGTTGGCCATCACCAGGCACACCACCGCGGCGGTGGCCAGGAGCAGAGCGGTGAGTTTCAGGATCGTACTTGTTAATTTCATAGAAAAACCTCCCAAATACAGTTGCGCGGAAACCGTGGTGTATGGTAGTATTTTACCTGATACTGGAGCAAAATACAATCCATCCGGCAAAATTTTTCCACGGATTTCTCATCGCAGGGCCCGGCGGCGCCGCCGACCCGGCCCGGAAAGGAAAGGTATCAACGTATGCGGCTACAAAATGACAGAGGCGAGATCCAGATCAGCAGCGAGGTTTTCACCACCATCACCGGTGCCGTGGCCACCAGCTGCTTCGGCGTGAAGGGCATGGCGGCCCGGTCCAGAAAGGACGGGCTGGTCCACCTGCTGCGCAACGAGTCCATGGCCAAGGGGGTCCGGGTGATCTTCGAGGCCGACGACACGGTTTCCATCGAGCTGCACATCATCGTGGACGCCGGGGTGAACCTGTCCGCGGTGAGCAGCTCCATCATGGGCGAGGTGCGCTATGCCGTGGGCCAGATGACCGGGGCCCAGGTCCGCGCCGTGGACGTCTATGTGGACTCCATGCAGATCGATTGACAAGAGAGGGGAGTAAGAGGAAACTATGGTACAAGCAGTTGACGGCAAGACCCTTGCGGCCATGCTGATTCACGCCTCCGCCTCTCTGGACGCGGAGAAACAGAAGATCAATGAGCTCAACGTCTTCCCCGTGCCCGACGGGGACACCGGCACCAACATGAGCCTCACCATCGGCACCGCGGCCGCCGAGCTGCGGCAGAAGGCCCCCACCACCGTGGGCCAGGCCACCTCCATCTGCGCCTCGGCCATGCTCCGGGGGGCCCGGGGCAACTCCGGGGTCATCCTGTCCCTGATCTTCCGGGGCTTCTCCCGGGCCATGAAGGACAAGCAGACCATGGACGGCATCGACCTGGCCGACGCCATCAACGCCGGGGTCATCGCCGCCTACCGGGCGGTGATGAAGCCGGCGGAGGGCACCCTGCTCACCGTCTCCCGCCTGGCGGGGGACCGGGCCGGCCGGGCCGCCGAGGAGGACACCGGCTTTGAATACGTCCTCTCCGCCGCCCTGGAGCGCGCCCGGGAGGCCCTGGCCGACACCATCCACCAAAACCCCGTGCTGAAAAAGGCCGGCGTGGTGGACGCCGGCGGCATGGGCTTCGTGGTGGTCCTCCAGGCCATGCTGGACGAGCTCCAGGGCGTGGCCGCCCCCGTCACCGGGGAGGCGGCCCCCCAGCCCCAGGACAAGGCCGACTTCGGCGCCCTGGCCGAGGAGGAGCTCACCTTTACTTACGACACCGTGTTCATCGTCCGCCGCACCCCCGAGGGCAAGCCCCTGGAGGAGTACCGCGCCTGGCTGGAGACCATCGGCGACAGCCTGGTCATCGGCGAGGGGGACGAGGAGTTCAAGGTCCACGTCCACACCGACGACCCGGGCCTGGCCCTGACGAAGGCCCAGGAGTTCGGCATCCTCGAGCTGGCCAAGATCGAGAACATGCGCACCCAGCGGGACGAGCTGGCCGCCGGCAAGCAGGCCCAGTCCACCGACGACCTGGAGGCGGTGGAGGCCGAGCTGGAGGCCATGGAGGCCGGGGAGACCCCCTCCGCCCCCCCGGAGAAGAAGTACGGCTTTGTGGCCGTGGCCGCCGGGGCGGGCCTGGCCAAGGTCTTCTATGACCTGGGGGCCGACGGGGTCATCAGCGGCGGGCAGACCATGAACCCCTCCACCGAGGACATCCTCAAGGAGATCCGCAAGACCCCGGCGGAGATCGTCTACGTCCTGCCCAACAACAAGAACATCATCATGGCCGCCCAGCAGTGCGTGGATCTGGTGGAGGACAAGCAGGTCATCGTCCTCCAGGCCAAGACGGTCCCCCAGGGCATCTCCGCCATGATCGCCGTGGATCCCGACGGGGAGGCGGCGGACAACACCGCCGCCATGGAGGCGGCCATGGCCGGGGTGACCACCATGGAGATCACCTACGCCGCCCGGGACTCCGAGTTCGACGGGGCCGCCATCCACGCCGGGGACTATTTGCTGCTGGTGGACAACCAGCTCTTCGGCACGGAAAAGACCATCGAGGCCGCCCTGGACAAGCTGGCCCAGGAGAGCGCCCAGCGGGACGGGGAGTTCATCAGCATCTTCTACGGGGAAGGGGTGGACCAGGCCCAGGCCCAGCAGGCCCAGGCCAAGTTCCAGGCCGCCTGCCCCGACGCCGAGATCACCACCCTGGAGGGCGGCCAGCCGGTGTACCACTACCTCATCTCCGTGGAGTGAGGCCGCTGTGACAACCAAACGGGAGGGCCGCCTCAGCGGCCCCCCCGTTTTTGCTGGTACTTCTCCCGGGTGGCGTTGCCCCCGCGGATGTGCCGCTCTGCCTTGTTCCGGTCCAGGATCTCCTTGACCTGGAGGTAGAGGGGCCGGTTGAACCCCGGCAGCCGCTGGGACAGGTCCTTGTGCACCGTGGACTTGCTGATGCCAAACCGCTTGGCCGCGGCGCGCACCGTCGCCTGGTGCTCCACGATATACAAGGCCAGGTCACAGGCCCGGGCTTCCATGTCCGTTCGCACGTTCTACCACTCCCCACATCGTCCGTGTCACCACTGTATGCGCCCAGGGGCGGGAGTAGACCCGGAAGGGGGAGCGGAGGGCTCAGGCCTCCATGTGCCGGCCCAGGAAGCCGGCGATGGCCTGGGCCAGGTCGGCCTCGGCCTCCCCCACGGAGGGGGCGTCCTTTTCGCACAGGAAGGCCACGCACCCCAGCACGTCCCCCTGGCTGAGGATGGGGGCGGCGGTGGAGAGGACGTAGCGGTCGGTGTACTCGCTCACCGGCAGGGCGGGGGCGCCGGGGCGGTGCTGATACAGGCTCCGCTCCTCCATCACCTGGGCCAGGGCGGGGGAGATGTCCTTGTCGGTGAGGGCCCGGCGGGCGGGCCCCGCCACCGCCAGGCAGGTGTCCCGGTCGGTGATGGTGACCATCCGGCCGGTGGTCTTGTACAGGGACTCGCACAGCTGGGCGGCGAAGTCCCCCAGCCCCCCCATCAGGGAGTACTTCTTAAACACCACACCCTCCCCGTTGGTGAAGATTTCCAGGGGGTCCCCCTCCCGGATACGCATGGTTCTCCGGATCTCCTTGGGGATGACCACCCGGCCCAGGTCGTCGATGCGGCGGACGATGCCAGTAGCTTTCATAACTTGCCTCCTATCGAAACAGCGGCCCTGCCGCTTTCTGCACAGTTTGGGAACGG
>DXDK01000140.1 GCA_019115545.1 Candidatus Evtepia faecavium | reverse complement strand
CCCATCAGCTGGATGGCGTCGGTGCAGACTTCCATAGCGGACTGGGTAGCGAACATCTTAGCCATAGCGGCCTCGGTGGAGAAGGGCAGGCCCTTGCTCTGCAGGTCGTTGGCGTGGGAGACCAGGCAACGGGAAGCCTCGATCTTGGTGGCCATGTCGGCGATCATCCACTGGATGCCCTGACGCTTAGCAACGGGGGCACCGAAGGTGACTCTCTCCTTGACGAAGGCAATGGCCTCGTCCAGAGCGCGGCGGGCGATACCAACAGCCAGAGCGCCCACGCAAGCACGGGACTTGTCCAGGGTCTTCATAGCGAAGCTGAAGCCCTTGCCCAGGCCGGCCTCGCCGCCAACCAGGTTGGAAGCGGGAACGCGGACGTTCTCGAACTTCAGGGAGCAGGTGGAGATGGTACGGAAGCCGCTCTTGTCCTCATACTTGGTGACAGAGAAGCCAGGCAGGCTGGTGGGAACCATGAAGGCGGAGATGCCCTTGGCACCGGCAGTGGGATCGGTAGCAGCGAACACGCAGACGATGTCGGCCTCGCCGCCGTTGGTGATGAAGCACTTCTCACCGTTGATGACCCACTCGTCGCCGTCCTTCACGGCAGTGGTCAGAACGTTGGAAGCATCGGAACCGGACTGGGGCTCGGTCAGAGCGAAAGCAGCATAGCCCTTGCCGTTGAGGATGTGCTCGGAGAAGTACTTCACCTGCTCGGGGGTGCCGCCGATCAGGATGGGCTTCAGAGCCAGGTTGGTGGTCTGCATGACGGAAGCGAAGTTGCCGTCATAGTAGCCCATCTCTTCGTACATAACCTCAGCGGTAGCCAGGTCGACCTTGTTGCCGCCGTACTCCTTGGGGATCTCGAAGGAGTTCAGGCCCAGCTTGAAAGCCTTGGCATAGGGCTCAAAGGGGATGGCCTTGGAGGGATCCACAACCTTGTCCCACTCCAGCATGATGGGCTCGATTTCCTTCTTGCAGAAATCGCCAATCACTTCTACCCAATGCTTCTGTTCTTCAGTCAGTAACCGCATGATAATCTACCTCCATAATAAATTCGAGTTTCGCTGACAAAGATCGCCCGCTCTTTGCAGAGCAAGCTAAAACATTGCCCGTTCTCAAAAGGGGTTTTTGAGGCGTAGCAATTGTTCTCCAGATCATTCCGAAGGGGGGTTCCGGGGGGAAAAACGGAGCGGTGCCCATTCTCCTTCCACCGTAAATTCCTTCGTTTACATCTTCAATGATACTGCCTATTTTCAACAAAATAAATCGGACTGATTAACTAATTTCGCAATTTATATACTACATTTTTCTAGTGCATCCCGGTAGGGCCTCAGAACTTGAAATTCTGGTCCTCCAGGGGGAGGATGACCTTGCGATAGGCCCGGCGGAGATAGTACAGCGCCAGCAGCCCCGCCAGCACCTCGGCGATGGGGAAGGACCACCAGACCATGTTCAGCTCCCCCGTCAGGGAGAGGAGGTAGGCCAGGGGGAGGACCAGCACCAGCTGCCGCACCACGGAGATGGACATGCTCAGCAGCCCCCGGCCCAGGGCCTGGAACACCGAGGAGGCCACGATGGTGAAGCCCCCGATGAGGAAGCACAGGCTCAGAATCCGCAGGGCGGGCACGCCGATGGACAGCATCTCCTCCGAGGCCTGGAAGATTCCCAGCAGCTGGGCGGGCAGCAGCTGGAAGAGGATCACCGCCGCCACCATGATGATGGTGGCATAGAGGATGGCCAGCTTGATGGTTTGAAGAATCCGGTCCGGCTTCCGGGCGCCGTAGTTGTAGGCGATGATGGGAACCATGCCGTTGTTCATGCCGATGATGGGCAGGAAGGCAAAGCCCTGGAGCTTGAAGTACACGCCGTAGACGGCGGTGGCGGTCTCGGAGAAGGCCACCAGGATCTGGTTCAGGCCGAAGATCAGCAGGGAGGACACCGTCTGCAGCAGGATGGAGGGGATGCCCACCCCGTAGATCCGGGCGATCACCGGCTTGCTGGGGCGCAGGTCGGCCCGGGAGAACTGGATCTCCGGGTTCTTTTTCAGGTTATAGTAGATCCCCAGGACGGTGCCCGCCACCTGGCTGATGACGGTGGCCAGGGCCGCGCCGGCCACCCCCATGGCGGGGCAGCCCAGCAGGCCGAAGATCATGATGGGGTCCAGGACGATGTTCAGCCCCGCCCCCACCAGCTGGATGATCATGCTGTAGAAGGTCTTCCCCGTGGACTGGAGCAGTCGGGAGAGAAGGACCTGGCCGAAGCAGCCGACGGAGAGGATCATGATGATGGACAGGTAGTCCACCCCGTAGGCGATGATCTCCGGGTCGTCCACCTGGACGGTGAAGTACAGCCGGGACCCCACCGCCCCCACCAGGGCAAAGACGGCGAAGCTCACCAGCCCCAGGAAGATGGCGTTCCCCGCGGCCCGGTTGGCCATGGCGAAGTTCTTCTCCCCCAAATTCCGGGAGAGCAGGGCGTTGACGCCCACGCCGGTGCCCGTGGCCACGGCGATCATCAGGTTCTGCATGGGGTAGGCCAGGGAGACCGCCGTCAGGGCGTCCTCGCTGATGTAGGAGACGAACATGCTGTCCACCACGTTGTACAGGGCCTGGATGAGCATGGAGACCATCATGGGCCCCGACATGGTCAGCAGCAGGCGGCGGATGGGCATGACCCCCATCTTGTTCTCCTGGGGGGGCTGGACGGGTCGGCTCACTGCCCCTCCCCTCCCGGGAAGGCCTCGGCGGCGTGCTTGAGGACCTCCACGGCGAAGTCCACCCCGTAGACGCTGCTGATGGCCAGGTGGTAGTGCCGGGCGTCCCCCCACTTGTTCTGGGAGAAGTAGTTGTAGAAAGCCGCCCGCTTCTTGTCCTTTTTCCGGACGAAGTCCTCGATGTTGCTGGCGGTCTTTTCATAGACCTTCTGGGCCCGCTGGGCCCGGAAGGACAGGGGGGCGTGGATGAAGACGCTGAGCAGGTCCTTCCGCTCCCGCAGGACGTAGTCGGCGCAGCGGCCCACGATGACGCAGGGGCCCTTCTCGGCGATCTCCCGGATGATCTTGCTCTGGATCAGGAAGATCTGGTCGTTCATGGGCAGCTGCTGGGCCCCCATGTACAGGCCGTAGAGGAAGCTGGTGGACTTCTGCTGCTCGGCCTTTTTGATGTATTCCTCCGACAGGCCGCTCTCCTTGGCGGCCATGAGGATGAGCTCCTTATTATAGAAAGGAATGCCCAGTTCCTTGGCCAGCTTTTCGCCGATGGCCCGGCCGCCGGAGCCGTACTCTCTGGAAATGGTGATGACGGGAATGCTCATGGCGCTTCTCCTTCCTGGAATTGGAATCCGCTGCCTTTCAAAAAGCCCACCAGGCCCCGCCGGAGCGGGGCCGCGTGGGCCTTTTGAAAAACGAAAGACGCAAGTAAGCCTGTAAGCCGGGTTCTGTTTCGACAGCCATCTATCTAGGCGTGCCGTTGCCGGCACGCTCCAGCCACCTCCCCGGGGAGACCGGGCCGGTCGTGTTCCCCTCCACGGTGTTGCTCCGAATAGAGTTTACAGCACCGGACACTTCCGCGCCGGCGGGTGAGCTCTTACCTCACCTTTCCACCCTTACCTGGCCAGGGGCCAGGCGGTATCTCTCTGTTGCACTTGTCCTGAAGTCGCCTTCGGCGGGCGTTACCCGTTATTCTTGCCCTGTGGAGCCCGGACTTTCCTCACGGGCGGCCTTTCGGCCTGCCCCCGCGGCTGTCCAGCTTGCTTGCCCATCTATTTTACTCAATTCCCCGGGGCTTGTCAATCGCGCCGGAGCTTTTTGCCCCGCAGAAATCCCCCGCCGGAGGGCTCCGGCGGGGGTTGGGCGTTGGTATGGGATTCAGTCGGGGTACCGCAGGGGGTTGCGACGCTTGTGCTCGCTGCGGGCGTGGTAGCGGTCGATGATGGCCTTGTCGTGGTCGTTGGCCTGGCCGGTCTTGATGTACTGGTCGATGGCGGCGTAGGTCACCCCCATGTCCTCCTCGTCGGTCTGCCCTTCGTAGAGCCCGGCGGAGGGGGCCTTGGTGATGATGGACTCCGGCGCCTTCAGATACCGCAGGAACTCAAAGACCTCCGTGGCCGTCAGGTCCGCGATGGGGTTGAGGTCATAGGCCCCGTCCCCCCACTTGGTGAAGTAGCCCATGTAGTACTCGCTGGCGTTGCCCGTGCCGGCCACCAGACGGTTCTCGCTGGCGCCGATGGCGTACAGGGTCATCATCCGCAGGCGGGGGGCCAGGTTGCTCACGGCGGCGTCGGTGAGGGTGGTGACCGTGCCCAGGGTCTCCATGGCCAGCTCCTTCTGGGCGGTCAGATCCAGCACCCGGGTCTTGATGCCGAACTGGTCGGCCACCTCCATGCCGTCGTCCTTGTCGATGGTGAAGTTGCGCTTGGAACTGCAGGGGAGGATGATGCCTTCCGTATTCTCACAGGCCAGCTTGCACAGGATGCCCACCAGGGCGGAGTCCTTCCCCCCGCTGTTGCCGAAGAGGATGCCGTCGGCATGGGCGGCGGCCACAGCCTGGCGGATGTATTCCACCCGTTTCTGGGTTTCTTCCGCGTAGTTTCTCATGATACCCTTCCCTTCTTATTCCACGGTGACGGACTTGGCCAGGTTCTTGGGCTTGTCGATGTCGCACCCGTTGGCCCGGGCCACGTAGTAGGCAAACAGCTGCAGGGGGACCACCTCCGGCAGGGTGTTGAACAGCGGCTCGGTCCGGGGGACAAAGATGGCGTCGTCGGCCTCGGTGAAGATCTGGCGGTTGCCCTCCAGGGCCACGGCCAGCACCTGGGCCCCCCGGGCCTTGACCTCCTTGATGTTGCTCATCATCTTGTCAAACAGCCGCTCGTAACAGGCCAGGGCGATCACCGGCCGGCCCTTCTCGATGAGGGCGATGGTGCCGTGCTTCAGCTCCCCGGCGGCGTAGGCCTCGGAGTGGAGGTAGGAGATCTCCTTGAGCTTCAGGGAGCCCTCCATGCTGGCGGCGTAGTCCAGGTTCCGGCCCAGGAAGAAGATGTCGTTGTACCCGTGGTACTTCTCCGCCAGGGCGGGGAGGTTGGGGTTGAGGTCGATGGCCCGCTGGACCAGGCTGGGGAACTGCTCGATGGCCTCCACCAGCTGGCGGTAGCGCTCATCCTCCAGCCGGCCCAGGCGGCGGGCCAGATAGACCGCCAGCAGGTCCAGCACCGCCACCTGGGTGGTGTATCCCTTGGTGGTGGCCACGGCGATCTCCGGCCCGGCCCAGGTGTAGAGGACGTGGTCGGCCAGCTTGGCGATGGTGCTGCCCACCACGTTGACGATGGCCAGCACCCGGGCCCCCCGGGCCTTGCACTCCTTCATGGCAGCGATGGTGTCCGCCGTCTCCCCGGACTGGGAGACCACCACCAGCAGGGTGTGCTCGTCCACCAGGGGGTTGCGGTAGCGCAGCTCCGAGGCCAGGTCGGCCTCCACGGGGATGCGGCAGAGGTCCTCGATGACGTACTTGCCCACGCTGCCGGCGTAGAAGGCCGAGCCGCAGGCGGTGATCATGATCTTGTTGATGTTCTTCAGGTCCTCGTCGGACAGGTCAAAGTCCTCCAGGACCACCTCCCCCCCCTTGATCCGGGGCTCGATGGTGGACTGGATGGCGTTGGGCTGCTCCATGATCTCCTTGAGCATGAAGTGGTCGTAGCCCCCCTTTTCCGCCGCAGCGATGTCCCAGGTGATGCGGTTGACCGGCTTCTCCACCGGCCGGCCCAAGCCGTCGTAGACGGTGATGGCGTCGGGGGTGAGGTCGGCGATCTCCCCGTCCTCCAGGTCGATGATGTTCTTGGTGTAGGCCACCAGGGCGGTGACGTCGGAGGCAAAGTAGTTCTCCCCGATGCCCACCCCCACGATCAGGGGGGCAGCGTGGCGGGTGGCGATGAGCCGGCCCTTCTCCTCGGCGCACAGCACCCCCAGGGCATAGGCCCCCTCCAGCCGGGCCACGGTTTTCAGCACGGCCTTTTTCAGGTCGCCGTGGTAGTTCTGGCTGAGCAGGTGGGCGATGACCTCCGTGTCGGTCTCGCTCTTGAATACGACCCCCTTGGCCATCAGCTCCTCCCGCAGCTGGGCATAGTTCTCGATGATGCCGTTGTGGACGATGGCGAACTTGTCGTCATAGCTCATATGGGGGTGGGCGTTGACGTCGGTGGGCTCCCCGTGGGTGGCCCAGCGGGTGTGGCCGATGCCGGCAAAGCCGGGCAGGTCGGCCCCGTCCCGGGTCTTGTCCACCAGGTTCTGGATGCGGCCGCTGGCCTTCACCATGCGGATGCCCCCCTCCCCCAGCACGGCGATGCCGGCGGAGTCGTAGCCTCTATACTCCAACTTCTTCAGCCCGTCCAGCAGGATGGGGGCTGCGTTCTGATTGCCGGTAAATCCGACGATTCCACACATAGGTGTTTCCTCCTTTTCCTGTGTGCCGGGGCACACGGTGGTGGCTGCGTTTCAGCCTTGGGCGCCGGTGAGGCGGCGCATAACCTCTTCGTAGGCCTCCTCCACATGACCCAGGTCCCGGCGGAAGCGGTCCTTGTCCAGCTTCTCCCCCGTGGCCTGGTCCCAGAAGCGGCAGGTGTCCGGGGAGATCTCGTCGGCCAGGACGATGGTGCCGTCGGCCAGGCGGCCGAACTCCAGCTTGAAGTCCACCAGAATGATCCCCACCTTCTGGAAGAAGGCCTGCAGGGCCTGGTTGATCCGGAAGGACAGGGAGACGATGGTGTCGATCTCCTCCTGGGTGGCCAGCTTCAGGGCCCGGGCGTGGTAGGAATTGATGAGGGGGTCCCCCAGCGCGTCGTTCTTATAGGAGAACTCGATGGTGGGCTGGTCAAAGACGATGCCCTCCGCCACCCCGTAATTCTGGGCGAAGTGTCCGGCGGAGATGTTGCGCACGATGACCTCCAGGGGGACGATGGTCACCGCTTTCACCACGGTCTCCCGGTCGCTGAGCTCTTTCACAAAGTGGGTGGGGATCCCCTGCTGTTCCAGCATCTGCATAAGCAGGTTGGTCATGCGGTTGTTGATGGCACCCTTGCCC
>DXDK01000139.1 GCA_019115545.1 Candidatus Evtepia faecavium | reverse complement strand
CGAGCGAGCAGCGAGCGGCTTTAATCCCCGGGTGCAGGGCGGAGCCCTGCGATTCTTTCCCCCTGCTTTCTTATAAAGAAAGCAGGGCCCCCGCCGGGCAGGCGGGCCCCCCGGGGCGCTGCGCCCCGAGGTGGGTAAGAGCCCCCACCGCCTGTAGGGCACGTACTAACGGGGGTGAGGCCCCCGGCCCCACGTGGCAGGGTTGTCCCTGCGCCCCGTCCCAACGGTACAGCGTACCGATATCTCCCCCGCCTTGACAGGCGCCCCACCGCTGTGGTATACTTCCCTCAGCACCCCGCCGCCGGGTGGGGGCTCCACGTTTGTTTCTGTGCCAGCAGGCCCTGGAAGGCACAGAGGGAAACGTGTTTTTTCTTTTTATCGACCCAATACAGAAAGGATGTGGAGAACCATGGCATGGATCCAACTCATCATCGCCGGCTGCCTGGAGACGGTGTGGGCCACCACCATGCAGCTCTCGGAGGGATTCACCAAGGCAGGCTACACCCTCCTCACCCTGGGGGTGATGGCGGCCAGCTTCCTCCTGCTGGCCCAGGCCATGAAGGCCCTGCCCATGGGCACGGCCTACGCCGTGTGGACGGGGATCGGCGCCCTGGGGGCCGTGATCGTGGGGATCCTGGTCTTCCGGGAGCCCGCCACCGCCGGGCGGATCTTTTTCCTCTCCCTGATCCTCATCGGCATCCTGGGCCTCAAGGCCACGGCCCACTGAGGGGGCAAAAAGCAGCGCCGCCCCCGGGGGGAGCAAATCTCCCGGCCCGGGGGCGGCACCAAAGAAAGGAAAAGAAAATGGATTTCACCCAGCGGCCCCGGACCTCGCAACCGGGACTACAGGGTAGTTCTGCAATGCATCTTGCAGGATTAGGATACCACATCGCAGGAAACATTGCAAGAGGGGAAAAGAAAAAATTTCTATGGAATTTTTCATCTTTCCATGCGAAAAAAGAAAGAAAAGAAACCCCACCGGAATCCTGGGCAGGTCCGGTGGGGTTTTCTGTTGGGGTGGTTCCGGAGGCCGGGCTCAGGCGAAGTTGCCCTTGCCGTCGTTCCACTTCCAGTCGCGGATCTCCGGCAGGTCCTCGCCGTGCTGGGCGATATACTGCTTGTGCTCCACCAGCTTGTCCTGGAGCTGCTGGACCAGGAAGGCACCCCGGGTGCCCAGCTTCTCGGGCAGCAGGTGGATGACGTCCATGGTCAGGTGGAAGCGGTCCAGGTTGTTGAGCACCCGCATGTCGAAGGGGGTGGTGATGGTCCCCTCCTCGATGTACCCCCGGACGTGGAGGTGCTTGTTCTTCCGGCGGTAGGTGAGCTCGTGGATCAGGGAGGGGTAGCCGTGGAAGGCGAAGAGGATGGGCTTGTCCACGGTGAAGAGGAGGTCGTACTTCTGGTCAGACAGGCCGTGGGGGTGCTGGCTGTCCGACTGCAGGCGCATCAGGTCCACCACGTTCACCACCCGGACCTTCAGGTCGGGGAAGTAGTGGCGGAGGATGGTGACCGTGGCCAGGGTCTCCAGGGTGGGGGTGTCCCCGCAGCAGGCCAGGACGATGTCCGGCTCGCACCCCTGGTCGTTGGAGGCCCACTGCCAGATGCCGATGCCCTGGGTGCAGTGCTTGACCGCCTGCTCCATGGTCAGCCACTGGGGCCGGGGGTGCTTGGAGGTCACCAACACGTTGACATAGTTCCGGCTGGCGATGCAGTGGTTGAAGCAGGAGAGCAGGCAGTTGGCGTCGGGGGGCAGGTACATGCGCACCACGTCGGCCTTCTTGTTGGCCACGTGGTCCAGGAAGCCGGGGTCCTGGTGGGTGAAGCCGTTGTGGTCCTGCTGCCAGACGTTGGAGGAGAGGATATAGTTCAGGGAGGCGATGTCCTGCCGCCAGGGCAGCTCGTTGCAGGTTTTCAGCCACTTGGCGTGCTGGGAGAACATGGAGTCCACGATGCGGATGAAGGCCTCATAGCTGTTGAAGAAGCCGTGGCGGCCGGTGAGGAGGTACCCCTCCAGCCAGCCCTCGCACATGTGCTCGGAGAGCATGGAGTCCATCACCCGGCCCTGGTGGGCCAGGAACTCGTCCCCAGGGGCGCTTTCGGCCTCCCACACCCGGTTGGTGGCCTCGAACATGGGGGTGAGGCGGTTGGACTTGCTCTCGTCGGGGCCGAAGACCCGGAAGTTCTTGGCATCCTCGTTCTCCCGGATCACGTCCCGGACGAAGGCGCCCAGCACCAGCATGTCCTGGGCCTCCACGGCGCCGGGGGCGGGGACGTCCAGGCCATAGTCCCGGAAGTCGGGCAGCTTCAGCTCCCGCAGCAGTTTGCCGCCGTTGGCGTGGGGGTTGGCCCCCATCCGCCGGTCCCCGGTGGGGGCCAGGGCCTGGAGCTCGGGGCGGAGCTTGCCCTCCTCGGTGAAGAGCTCCTCGGGGTGATAGCTGCGCAGCCAGTCCTCCACCAGCTGGAGGTGGTGGGGCTGGGACATGTCGATGGGCACCTGGTGGGCCCGGAAGGAGCCCTCGATGGTCTGCCCGTCCACTTCCTTGGGCCCGGTCCACCCCTTGGGGGTGCGCAGGACGATCACCGGCCAGGCGGGGCGGCTGTCGTCCCCGGTGGTGCGGGCGTGGGCCTGGATGCGCTGGATCTCCCGCACCGCCCAGTCCAGGGCGGAGGCCATGGTCTGGTGCATCTTCTCCGGGTCGCTGCCCTCTACGAAGCGGGGCTCCCAGCCGCAGCCCCGGAGGAAGTTCTCCAGCTCCTCCCGGGGAATGCGGGAGAGGATGGTGGGGTTGTGGATCTTATACCCATTGAGGTGGAGGATGGGGAGCACCGCCCCGTCCCCGATGGGGTTGAGGAATTTGTTGCCGTGCCAGGCGGTGGCCAGGGGGCCGGTCTCGGCCTCCCCGTCCCCCACCACGCAGGCGGCGATGAGGTCGGGGTTGTCCAGCACCGCGCCGAAGGCGTGGGCCAGGGAATAGCCCAGCTCCCCCCCCTCGTGGATGGAGCCCGGGGTCTCCGGGGCCACGTGGCTGGGGATGCCGCCGGGGAAGGAGAACTGCTTGAAGAGCTTGCGCAGTCCCTCCTCGTCCTGGCTGATGTTGGGGTAGATCTCGCTGTAGGTCCCCTCCAGGTAGGTCTGGGCCACCATGGCGTTGCCCCCGTGGCCGGGGCCGGAGAGGTAGATCATGTTCAGGTCATACTTGGTGATGATCCGGTTGAGGTGGGTATAGATAAAGTTCTGCCCCGGGACGGTGCCCCAGTGGCCGACGATCTTTTTCTTGATATGGGCAGGTTCCAGGGGCTGTTTCAGGAGGGGGTTATCCAGCAGGTAGAGCTGGCAGGCGGAGAGGTAGTTCGAGGCCCGCCAATATGCGTCCAGCTTTTTCAGCTGATCCGGTGTGAGGGGTGCCTTCCGGGACATCCGGGCGGATGTTTTTGCGATGGGTTTTGGGGTTCCCTTGGGTCTTCTCGGCATGGAAAAAACCTCCTTTTCCTAGTATGTCCTCTATTATAAACACTTTTGCAAAATAATCAACCGAACAGGAAAGAAAAATAAGAGAAAACCCAGCCCCGCTCGCCCCCGCCCCGCCGGGCTTATGGAGGCTCCAGAGGGCAAACGCCCCGCAGGCCGGGGGCGGCTTGCGGGGCGTTGGGGATACGGTCTGTGGGCGGGCCTTAGGAGGGCACGGCCTGCTGGGCCTTCTCCTCCTCGGCGGCCCGCTTGGCGTTGGCCAGCATGAGCTTGATGCGGTTCTCCTGGTTGATCTTGGTGGCGCTGGGGTCATAGTCCACCGCCACGATGTTGGAGTCGGGGAAGTCGTCCTTGAGCACCCGGATCATCCCCTTACCCACGATGTGGTTGGGCAGGCAGCCGAAGGGCTGGGCACAGACGATGTTGGGGGTGCCGGAGTGGATGAGCTCCAGCATCTCCGCGGTGAGCAGCCAGCCCTCCCCCATCTTGCAGCCGTCGTTGAGGTAGCCGTGGATGAGGTCGTGGAGCTCGGCAAAGGTCCCCGGGGAGCGGAAGCCCGCCTTTTTCAGGGCGGCGATCATGTCCAGCTGACATTTCTCCACGTAGCCCATGAAGAACTTGCACAGGGCCCACTTGGCCCGGCTGCCGCCGAACATCTCCACGTCGGAGACGCGGTTGTAGATCTTGAAGATGAGGAAGTCCGTCAGCCCCGGGACCACCGGCTCGGCCCCCTCGGAGAGGAGGAACTCCTCCAGCTGGTTGTTCCCCAGGGAGGAGAACTTGATGTAGATCTCGCCGACCACCCCCACCCGGACCTTGGGCTCCCCGGCCACGGGGATGGTCTTGAAGTCGGCGCAGATCTCGTCCAGGATCTCCCGCATCTTCTTGCGGTTCATGCCGTCCCCCTTGTCAAAGCGGTCCAGCAGCTCGTTCAGCCAGTGCTCCACCATGGCGGTGGTGTCCCCCTTGTTCACCTCGTAGGGGCGCACCTGGTTGGCCACGTTCATGATGAGGTCGCCGTACATCATGCCATAGATCAGCCGGCGGATCAGGCCAATGGACCAGTGGAAGCCGGGGTTCTTCTCCAGCCCGAAGGACAGGGAGAGGACGGGCACGAAGGACAGCCCCGCCTTGTCCAGAGCCTTGCGGAGCATGTGGATGTAGTTGGAAGCCCGGCAGCCGCCGCCGGTCTGGGTGATGAGCAGGGCCACCTTATGGGGGTCATACCCCTGGTTCTGGATGGCGTCAATCATCTGGCCGATGACCAGCAGAGCGGGGTAGCAGGCGTCATTGTGGACGTATTTCAGGCCGCTCTCCACCACGGACCGGCCGTCGTTGTTGAGGATGGCCACCTTGTACCCCGTCCGCTCCAGCAGCTTGGCGAAGAGGCCGAAGTGAATGGGCAGCATCTGGGGGATGAGAATGGTATATTCCTTGCGCATCTCCTGGGTGAAGAGAAGGCGGCCGGTCTCATCGTACTCTAACTTGGCCATGGGGGTTACTGGCCTCCTTTCTGAGCCTGGGCGTCCCGGGCATCCAGGGCGGCCATGAGGCTGCGGATCCGGATGCGCACGGCCCCCAGGTTGGAAATGTCGTCGATCTTAATCTGGGTGTACAGGTCCCCGCCCTCCTCCAGGATGGAGCGGAGCTCGTCGGTGGTGATGGCGTCCACCCCGCAGCCGAAGGAGACCAGCTGGATGAAGGCCATGTCGGGCTGGGTGCAGACGTACCGGGCGGCGTTGTACATCCGGGCGTGGTA
>DXDK01000138.1 GCA_019115545.1 Candidatus Evtepia faecavium | reverse complement strand
CCCCAGCGAGCGGTTTTATTTCTAGGGGGTGCAGGGGGGAACCCCCTGCGATTCTTTCCCCCTGCTTTCTTATAAAGAAAGCAGGGCCCCCGCCGGGTAGGCGGGCAACGGGGCGCTGCGCCCCGAGGCCGCTTCAGAGGCACGGTCCCGTAGGGTCCGTAATAACGGGGGCCGGCCCCCCGGCCCCACGCCGGGGCCTTCTCTCACTCCACCCCGCGGTAGTACAGCCCCCGGGTGAAGCCCTCCGGGCCCTCCCCCGCCCCGGTGCGGTAGGCCCGGAACACCCGGGCGCACTCCGCCGGGGTCTCCCGGAGGAAGGCCAGCCGGGCGTAGGCCAGACCGGCGCGCTTCCAGTCGGCCTTGTCCGCCAGCCAGAGGACCTTGGCGTTGAAGAGCTCGTTCCGGCAGCCCCAGGCAGGCTCCACGGGGAAGGCCTCCCCCTTCCGGTCCCGGAGGGACTGGGGGGCCTCCTCGCAATGGCAGCCCTTCCCCCGGTTTTTCAGGATGCAGTTCTCCATGAGCATCAGGGGCAGGCGGCCGTAGACAATGGCCTCGGTGGGCAGGGCTTTGCCCAGGTCCCGGATCTGGGACAGGCGGCACTCGAAGGAGGCCGTGGCCGAGGCAAACCCCAGCCGGGCCAGTTCCTCCCCGGTGAGGCTGTTGGTGAGCCCCAGGCCGAAGTCCCCCCGGGGGGTGAGGCCGAACTCCCGGGCCAGGGCCAGCTGGCCGATGTGCCCCAGCAGGGCCTGGGTGGCCCCCGCCCGGCAGGCCGCCTCCAGGGCCTGGCGGAGCTGGGGCCTCTCCCGGTCAAAGGCCACCCGGGGGAACACCGCCCCGAAGGCGATGTCCGGATAGGCCCGGGTGAGCTCCGCCGCTTCCCTCTCGTGGGAAGCCCATTCCTGAACGGGGAGGTAGACCAGGGCCGGCCCCTGGTCCAGGCTGGCAGGGGAGAGCTGTTCCCACCGCCGGAAGGACAGGGTGAAGGCAGGGGGTTCCCCGGGGCCCTTCCGGGCCTTGGGACGGGCAAAGGGCCGGGTTTCCCGGGCAGGGGGCGCCGTGCGGGCCTGGTCCAGGCCGGCCAGCACCTCCCGCCGCAGGGCGTTTACCGCCGACAGGGGGAGGGAGAGCCCCTCCCCCCAGTCCACCTGGAGGTCCTGGACGGCGTACACCGTGCCCCCGGTCTTGGCCAGCTGGGCGGCGATCTGCTCCCCCGTCACCGGCCGGGTGCGGGCGGGCTGGGGGGCGGCCCCCTGGGCGGTGACGGTGTGGCCGTCGGCATCCCGGGCGGTGAGGGTGACGGGTTCCCCCAGCTGCCCCCGGGCGGAGAGGGTCACCGGCACCGGCCGGTGCTCCCCCCGGGAGTAAAACTGCCGGGCCTGGGCGAAGAGGTCCTCCGGGTCCCGGGCCCCCTCCCGCCGGGTGCCGAACATGGCCGGGCCCTTCCGGTCCCGGAAATACCCCTGGGTGAACCCCTGGCGGGAGAAGGCGGCCTCCAGCTGGGCCACCTCCTGTCCCGTGGGCTCCCGGTGCTCCCGGAGGGCGGCGGCGTAGATGGCGGTGACCACCGCCACGTATTCCGGCCGTTTCATGCGGCCCTCGATCTTCAGGCAGGCCACCCCCATCTCCTCCAGCTGGGCCAGCTGGCCGGCCAGGGAGAGGTCTTTCAGGGAGAGGGGGTGGGAGGTCTGCCGGTCCCCTGGCCAGCGGTAGGCCAGGCGGCAGGGCTGGGCGCACAGGCCCCGGTTGCCGCTGCGCCCCCCCAGCACCGCCGAGAGGGTGCACTGGCCGCTGTAGCACATGCACAGGGCCCCGTGGCCAAAGACCTCGATCTCCAAGGGGGAGGCCTGGCACAGGGCCCAGATGGCCTCCGCCGGCATCTCCCGGGGCAGGACCACCCGGGTGATCCCCAGTTCCGCGCAGGCCAAAATCCCGTCCAGGCTGTGGACGGTCATCTGGGTGGAGGCGTGGAGGGGGAGGTGGGGACAGGTCTGCCGCAGGAGTTTGGCCACCCCCAGGTCCTGGACCAGGACGGCGTCCACCCCCAGGTCCGAGGCCAGGGCCCCGGCCTGGGCGGCGGTGTCCAGCTCCCGGTCAAAGAGGAGGGTGTTCAGGGTGAGGTAGACCTTCACCCCCCGGAGGTGGCAGTAGGCCACCCCCTCCTCCAGCTGCTCCCGGGTGAAGTTTTTCGCGTTCCGCCGGGCGTTGAGGGGGCCGAAGCCCAGGTACACCGCGTCCGCCCCGGCTTGGACGGCGGCCTGGAGGGCCTCCGGGGACCCGGCGGGGGCCAGCAGTTCCATGGGTTATCCCTCTTCGCCGGCGGGCTTGGCGGGCTCTGCCGGGGGCTGCTTGGGGGGGCGGCCGCCCCGGGAGGCCTTCCGCCCCTCCCGCTTGGCCTCGGACAGTTCCCGGGCCAGGCGGGCGTTCTCGTCCAGGGCCTGCTTCAGCTGGGCGCGGAGGTTGTCGGACACCGCCCGCTCCTTGCAGTATTTGTCCGCCACGTTCATGGCCGCCAGCACCGCCCCGTCGGTGAGGGAGATGGTGGTGCCGGACATGGCCTCGTCCATCTCCTTGTTGACGATGTCTGCGCACTGCTGGAGGTAGCTGGCATCCTCCTCGGCCAGGAAGTGGTAGCGCTGGTTGTGGATGTAAATGGTCACTCGGTTTGCCATAGAAATGCCTCCCTTGCATGGGTTGGTGGTAAAAGAGGGAATGGTTTATTATAGCATGGATCGACAGAA
>DXDK01000137.1 GCA_019115545.1 Candidatus Evtepia faecavium | reverse complement strand
TCCCCGCCGTCGGTGGGCATGGGGACGGCGTCGGCCGCCGGGTCCTCCCCGCAGGCGGCCAGGGGCAGGGCCAGCAGCAGGCAGAGGAGCAAGGGAAGGAAACGTCTCATGGCAAACTCCTTTCTGGTGGGGGGTCGGCAGGGGAGAGGCCGGGGAGCTCCTCCGGGGTGGCCAGGCCCTCGGCCAGGGCCCGCTCCCGCAGGTAGCGGTAGACCTCCGTCTGGGCGGCGTAGTAGTAGGGGGAGACGAAGAACACCCCCAGAATGCCCAGGGTGAGGGCGTCCAGGATATACCACCCCAGGTAGCTCAGCTGGAAGACGAAGATCCGCCACTTGTACCCGTCGGTCATGGACAGGCTCAGCTGGATGGTCCGCTTCCAGGAGAGGTTGGGGTTCTCCGCCAGGATATAGGGCACGGCGAAGTAGCCGATGCCCCGGATGATCCCCGGGATGATGAGCAGCAAGCTCCACAGGAAGGTGAACAGGGCTCGCATAAACTGGGTGAGCACTACGTTGCCGTAGTTGTTCTGAAAGCCGAAGCCCACCCGGGAGAAGGGGGCCTTCTTCCCGGCGCTGTGCTCCAGCAGGAAGCGGCACAGGCCCACCTCATAGGGCCAGGCCAGCAGGAGGGCGATCACCAGGGCCGCCCCCAGGGAGAGGGAGGGGAAGAGACCGGTGTAGCGCTCCAGGGTGACCAGCCAGTCCGGCGGGGGGATCACCCCCATGGTCCAGAGGAAATCCATGAGCTCGTTGGACCACTGGTTGAGCTGCAGGATCACCGCGTTGCCGGAGAGCACCAGGGTGAGCACCACAGCGCCCACGAAGGGCCAGTAGTGGGAGAGGAAGATACCTTTGCCCGTCGCTTTGAAGTGGGGGCGGTTCCATTCTGTACGCATAGGGGACCTCCTTTCCGGGGGGAGAGGGAAGGGGATACTTTCTATCATTCTATTATACCATACCCCCCTCCCCGGGGCAACGAGAGATTTGTCGTGGGGATTTTCCATGAAATCCCGCCGGGGGAGGGGGCGGCATTCTGTGGGCTTCGTCCCTTGCCATTTGCCGCCAGCTGCGTTACCCTGAAAGCAGTCCTATCACACAGAAGGGGGGAGGCCCATGACACGAAAGGACTGGGAAGCCCTGGTGGAGTATACCCTGAACATCGGCCGCCAGATGCTGGAGTGCGGCGCCGAGGCCTGGCGGGCGGAGAACACCATGGCCCGGATCTTCCGGGCCTATGGTCTGGAGGTCCAGGACGCCCACGTGCTGGCCACCCAGGCGGCGGTGACGGTGAAGACCCCGGAGGGGGAGCACTACACCAGCACCTGCATGATCCTGCCGGAGAAGACCGGCACCGATTTGGAGCGGCTGGAGATCCTCAACGCCGCCGCCCGGGAGATCTGCCAGGCCCCGCCCCCGGTGGACCGGCTCCCCCTGGTCCTCCGGCGGCCGGCGGCCCGGTGGTCCTGGCGGGAGCTGGCGGGGTATGTCCTGGGCTCCGGGGCCTTTGCCGTGTTTTTCGGCGGCAGCCTGCTGGACGGGGTGGCCTCGGGGACCATCGGGGGCATCGTCTACGTCATGGAGCAGGTCCGCCGGGTCCACCGGCAGAACAAGGTGATCTACACCGCGGTGGCCTGCTTCCTGGCCGGGCTGCTGGCCCAGCTGTGCCTGTGGCTGGGCTTTGGGAACAACCTGGACCGGGTGATGATCGGGGACATCATGCTCTTCATCCCCGGCCTGGTCATCGTCAACGGGGTGCGGGAGTTTTTCTACGCCGACATCCTCACCGGGGTCTACCGGCTCATTGAGGCCCTCCTCATCGCCGGGGCCATCGCCCTGGGCTACGCCGTGGCCCTTATGCTGGGAGGGAGGCTGCTGTGAACCAAGACCTGCTGCAGATCCTCACCGGGGTGCTGGGCACCCTGGGCTTTGCCCTGTTCTTCCATGTGGCCCCCCGGCACCTGCCCCTGGCCACGGTGGGGGGTGGGCTGTCCTGGCTGCTCTACCTGGTGTGCTTCCACCAGGGGCGGGGGGTGTTCGTCAGCGCCCTGGCCGCCGCCCTGGGGGTGTGCCTGTGGGCGGAGATCCTGGCCCGGGTGCGGAAGGCCCCCGCCACCGTCTTTCTCATCCCCGGGATCATCCCCCTGCTCCCCGGCGGCTCCCTGTATTACACCATGAGCGCCCTGATCACCGGGGACCTGGCGGTGGCCGCCGCCCGGGGGAAGGAGACCGGCCTCATGGTCCTGGGCATCGCCGTGGGCATCCTCATCGCCTCGGAGATCGTCCGCCTGTTCTTCTGGGCGGAGGTCCGGCGGAAGAAGCTGATGGCCCGGTCCGGCCGGGGGAAAAACTGACCTGACAAAAAAATCCTTTTTGGCCCTTTGAAGACGGGCCAGTCCGGCTATAATAGAACCTGGAACCCCCTCCGGGTTCCCTGCGCAAAGAATCACATTGAGGTGTTGGATATGTACGAAACGATCAAGCAGGAAGCCATGGCCGCCGCCCGGGAGATCTGCCAGGCGGCAAAGCTCCGCCGGGGGCAGATCCTGGTGGTGGGCTGCTCCACCAGCGAGGTCACCGGCCACAAAGTGGGCAGCGACTCCAGCCCCGCCATCGGCCAGGCCATCTACGAGGGGATCCAGGCCGTCCTGGCCCCCCAGGGGATCTATCTGGCCGCCCAGTGCTGCGAGCACCTGAACCGGGCCATCATCCTGGAGGCCGAGGCCGCCGGCAGCCAGGAGATCTGCAACGTGGTCCCCCAGCCCAAGGCGGGGGGCTCCTTCGCCACGGCGGCCTACCACGGCTTCCGGCATCCCGTGGCCCTGGAGGAGGTCCGGGCAGACGCCGGGCTGGACATCGGCGGCACCCTCATCGGGATGCACCTGAAGAAGGTGGCCGTCCCCGTCCGCCTGGAGCAGAAGCGCGTCGGCCAGGCCATCATCCTGGCGGCCCGGGTGCGGCCCAAGTACATCGGCGGCGAGCGGGCCGGGTACGACGAGAACCTGAAATAACGCCCCGGCGGCCATTGTTTACAAATTGGTCACGGAATTCACAATTTGTCCATAGGATTCCCATACTCTTGTCACAATTGTCCCGTATCCTATGACCTGTAAGCAGCAGAGAGCAAACCCTCCTGCCTTACCTTACACACTCTCTTTTCTCTCTCTTTTCTCTCTTTTTAAAAAAGCAACGGCAGCGATGTGGGAAGTCGCTGCCGTTGCTTTTTGTATGAAGAAAACCACTCGCTGGGGGAATGGTTTTCTTCATGCAAACAGAGAGGCGGCGCCAAAGGGGCGCCGCCTCTCTCTATCACAGGCACATGGGAAGGCATGCGCCCCCTCACTTGAGCTGTATCTTCTGCCGCTGGATCCGGCCCCAGGTGTCCTTCTTCTTGCGGTAGCCGATGAGGGCGCTCATGCGCACCCAGGCCATGACGAACCGCAGGCAGGAGACCTCCACCGCGCACAGCCCCACCGCCTTCACTAGGTCCGAGGGATAGAGCTTCAGGTCGATGGTGTGGATCCGGGCGAAGAAGGCTGTCAGGGAGAGAATGGCGGTGTAGGCCACATAGATCCCGAAGAAGAGGACCATAAAGGGCACGTTGATCAGGTCCACCGCGAAGGCCAGCAGGGTGGTCAGCACGCCGAAGACCTCGATGTACGGGGAGAAGAGCTCATAGAACAGGAAGTAGAAGTAGGAGACGAAACTCACCGCCCCGTACTTGGGGTTGACCAGGATGTTCCGGTACTTCATCATGCTCTGGAACAGGCCGATGTGCCACCGCCGCCGCTGCTTGCACAGGTCGCCCATGTGCTCCGGCACCTGGGTCCAGCACACGGCGTCGGTGACGTAGCGGATGCGGTAGGGGC
>DXDK01000136.1 GCA_019115545.1 Candidatus Evtepia faecavium | reverse complement strand
TGGTACCGCATGGGCAGGTCCAGCCAGGTGGCCTTGTCCACGATGGAGCGGTAGTGGGAGAAGGTCTCAAAACTCTTCTTGCCGTGGTAGCTGCCCATGCCGCTCTGGCCCACCCCGCCGAAGGGCATGTGGTGGGTGGCCAGGTGGATGATGGTGTCGTTGACGCAGCCGCCGCCGAAGGAGCAGGTGTTCAGGATGCGCTCTTTGGTCTTCCGGCTCTGGGTGAAGAGGTAGAGGGCCAAGGGCTTCTCCCGCTGGCGGATAAAGTCGATGGCCTGGTCCAGGGTGTCGTAGGGGATGATGGGCAGGATGGGGCCGAAAATCTCCTCCCCCATGGGCTTGGAGGTCCCTTCCAGGGTGTCGGCCACCAGGGTGGGGGCGATCCAGCCGCTGTCGGAGTCCGGGTCGTCCCGGTGGCCGCCGCCGTAGAGGAGGTTCTCCCCCTCCAGCAGGCCCTGGAGGCGGTTGTAGTGCTTGCGGTTGATGATGCGCACGAAGTTGTCGTTGGCCAGGGGATCCTCCCCCAGCATGGCGGCGAACTGCTTCTTCAGCTCGGAGACCAGCTGGTCCTTCACCTTCCGGTCTACCAGGCAGTAGTCGGGGGCCACGCAGGTCTGGCCGGCGTTGAGGATCTTGCCAAAGGCCAGGCGGCGGGCGGTGAGGGGGATGTTGGCGGTGCGGTCCACGATGACGGGGCTCTTCCCCCCCAGCTCCAGGGTGACGGGGGTGAGGTGGCGGCTGGCCTTTTCCATGACCATCTTGCCCACGTCCACGCTGCCGGTGAAGAAGATGTGGTCGAACTTCTGGTCCAGCAGGGCGGCGTTCTGCTCCCGCCCCCCCTGGATGACGGTGACCCAGCCGGGGTCAAACACGGCGGCGATGAGCTCCGCCATGGCCCGGCTGGTGTTGGGGGCGTAGGCGCTGGGCTTGAGGATGACGCAGTTGCCCGCGGCCACCGCCCCGAAGAGGGGGTCTAAGCTCAGCAGGTAGGGATAGTTCCAGGGGGACATCACCAGCACCACCCCGTAGGGCTCGGCCAGCTGGTAGCTGGTGGACTTGAACTGGGCCAGGGGGGTGGGGTGATACTGGGGCCGGGCCCAGCGGGGCAGGTTTTTGGCCAGGTAGCCCAGCTCGTCCAGGTTCAGGCCCAGCTCGCACATGTACCCCTCAAAGTGGGACTTGTGCAGGTCGGCCTGGAGGGCGTCCAGGAGGATCTGCTCCCGGGCCTGCATCTCCCGTTTGAGGCGCTTCAGGGCGGCCACCCGGACGGCCACCGGGCGGGTGGCGCCGGTCTGGAAAAAGGCCCGCTGGCGGGCCACAGCCTCCTGGATCTTGGCGGTGTTGGCGGCGGTGCTCATGCCCACACCTCCTTCAGGATGCCGATAATCTCGTCGTAGTTGGCCTCAGCGGGGTTGACGATGATGGCCCCGTCGTTGAGGGCGGTGCGGGCCACGGCGTCGAAGTCTTCCTCCTTCACCTTCCCCGTCTGGGAGAGGGTGGTGGGCAGGCCGGTGAGGTCGGCCAGCTCCTGCCGCAGGGCCACCAGGGTGTCGATGCACCGCTGGCCCCGGAGGGCCTCCGGGGTGGCGGCGTAGACCTCCGGCCCGGCCAGGTGGAGGAGGAGCTCCCCGTAGCGGTCCTTGCATTTGGCCAGGTTATACCGCATCACGGCGGGGAGGAGGATGGTCATGGCCTCCCCGTGGGCCACGTGGCACACGCCCCCCAGGGCGTGGCCGATGGCGTGGACCAGGCCCACCATGGAGTTGGAAAAGGCCGCCCCGGCCAGCAGGCTGCCGTTGGCCATGACCATGCGGGCCTTCCGGTCCCGGCCGTTCTTCACCACCTGGGGCAGGGCCCGGGCGATCTGGGCCATGGCCTTTTCGGCAAAGGCGTCGCTCACCGGGTTGCGCTGGAGGCAGGTGGCCGCCTCGATGGCGTGGACCAGGGCGTCAAACCCCGTGGCGGCGGTGATCCGGGGGGGCAGGGTCTCGGTCATCCGGGGGTCCAGCACCGCCACGTCGGGGAGGAGGTGGTAGCTGAGGAACTCCATCTTCACGTGGTTGGCCGGGTCGGCCACCACGGCCACCAGGGTGGCCTCGCTGCCGGTGCCGGCGGTGGTGGGGATGGCCACGAAGGGCACGTGCTCCCCCCGGGGGAGGACCTCGCACCCGGCGGAGTCCATCAGGTCGCTGCCCGCCTGGGCCAGGACCATGCCCACCCCCTTGGCGGTGTCGATGACGGAGCCGCCTCCCAGGGCGATGAGGCTGTCGCAGTTCTTCCCCCGGAAGAGGGCGGCCACCTGGTTGACCACCTCAATGGAGGAGTCGGGGGGGATGTGGCAGAAGGTCTCTGCCGGGTCCATGCCCCCCTGGTGGAGGGCCTCCTGGACGGTTTTGACGGTGCCCACCTGCTCCAGCCCCTGGTCGCTGAGGAGGAGGGGCCGGCCGGCCCCCAGGCCCTCCAGCTCGTGGGGGATGTGCTCCAGGGCCCCCTCCCCGGAGAGGATCTTGGTGGGCAGTTTGAACTCATAATAGGCAGACATGTGGCATTACCTCCCAATCAGCACCGCCAGGTAGACCCGGGCGGTGGATACTTGCTTTGTTGGTCGTCGTTTCAGGATGCGCTTGGCCAGGCACCAGGGGAAGAGGTACCCCTCCGCGATGTCCACGCATCGCACGAAGGGCATGGCCAGGCCCATGTTCCCCCGGAGGGTAAATCGGTGTTGGGCATAGGCCTGGGCGATGCCGAGTTGCCCGGTGAAGACCCGGAAGGCGTCGGCGGGGCTTTTGAAGCGAATGGTCACATCCCCCGGGGTGTCCTGGGGGA
Source organism: Candidatus Evtepia faecavium (assembly GCA_019115545.1). Taxonomy (GTDB): domain Bacteria; phylum Bacillota; class Clostridia; order Oscillospirales; family Oscillospiraceae; genus Evtepia; species Evtepia faecavium. The sequence goes on along the minus strand of DXDK01000136.1, from coordinate 579 downwards.
GTTTGCGAAAGCCGTGCTCGGTGCCGGTGACGGTGAAGCCCCTGGCCCCGGGGATCTCCAGGCGCAGGGTTTTTCCCTTGGGCCACTGGCAGGCCTCTTTCTGCACCCGGCTGTCCCGGTAGGAGAGAAACCTCAGTGCCCGGAACAGGCAGGTGGAGACCATGCTGCAGGTGGCGCATTGCAGGCACATTTTGACGGATCCATAGGCCATGGTTCCATCCCTCCTTTGGTGGTTGGGTATATTACCCTTAAGCATACTGCAAAATGCGGCAGATTGCAAGGGGGGACAGGGGGCCAAGCCCAGGGCCTTCCGGGGGCGTTCCCCCCAAAAAGGGGAGGAAAAGCTGGCCCCTATCCTGCGAAAACCCCAGGGTTCTTCTCCCAGCATCATCACCCTACCAATTCCAAAGGGAATTGGGAAGAAATGGGGAAACCCTATGCAATTTCCCCAAAAGAACAAAATAACCACAAATAAAACCCATTTTAGAAACAAAAGAAAGGGGAAAACTTGGCGGAAAAGCCTTCCCATCCAGGGGAGGGGTATGCTATGATTACAAAAAAGTAACAGACGGTAACAGC
>DXDK01000135.1 GCA_019115545.1 Candidatus Evtepia faecavium | reverse complement strand
TGATCCCCCGGATGGAGGCCTGCGCCGACTGGCTGATCCGGGACCCCCAGGCCCTCCGGGGGCAGTGGCGGTCCCTCCTGCCCGGGGCCCGGGAACTCCGGGTGGAGCTGGGCTGCGGCAAGGGGCGCTTTACCTGTGAGACGGCGGCGGGGGAGCCGGAGGTCCTCTTCGTGGCGGTGGAGCGGGTGCCCGACGCCATGGTGATGGCCATGGAGCGGGCCCGGGACCAGGGGCTGAAAAACGTGTTCTTCGTGGATACCGACGCCGCGGGGCTGCCGGACTTCTTCGCCCCCGGGGAGGTGGACCGGCTGTACATCAACTTCTGCGACCCCTGGCCCACCAAACGCCACGCCAAGCGGCGGCTGACCCACCGGAACTTCCTGCTGAAATACCGCCAGGTGCTCCAGGAGGGGGGAGAGATCCACTTCAAGACCGACAACACGGGGCTGTTCGCCTTCTCCCTGGAGGAGTTCCCCGCCGGGGGCTTCCAGCCCGCCCAGGTGACCGACGACCTCCACGGGGCGGGGGTCCAGGGGGTCATGACCGACTACGAGGCCAAGTTCCACGCCATGGGCACCAAGATCCACCGGTGCGTGGCGGTGAAGGGGGAGCTGGCCCCCCAGCCGGAAGCGGCCCCCGAAGGGGAGATGACGGAACCTGCCCAGCAGGGATGAGAAACAGGCCTTGGGCCGCGGGAAACCGCGAAGCCCAAGGCCTGTTGTCATCGGGAGAAAATCGCTCACATCCGGCGGCCGCCGAACATCCGCCGCACCTGCTCCTGGAGGGTGCGGACCATGGACCAGCCGGCGTTGCAGCAGTTGCGCCAGGAGTTCCAGAGGCTGCTCTGCCGGAAGCCCCCCTGGGAGAAGGTGGGGCCCACGTCGGGGCCGATGTTGGGCCCCACGTTGGGGCCGCTGCCGAAGGTTTCGTCGTGGAAGCCGGCCTCGGGGCCCTGCCCCTGGGACTGCCAGTCGCTGGAGCGGTCCCCGGGGTTCTGGTTCTGGGACTGCCAGGCGTTGGCGCTGCCCCCGGGGTTCTGGGACTGCCAGCTGCCGGCGGGGTCCTCCTGCTGGCTGCCTCCGGCGCCCTGGTCCGGGCCGCCGGCGGGGCCTTGGCGGGGGTCGTCGTCCTCCTCATCCTGGGCCAGCAGGTCCATCATCTGCCAGTACCAGGAGGAGCCCTGGCGGTGCCAGAAGAGGATGGGCCGGAAGGGGGCCTTGCCCTCCCCGCCGGGGGGGGGCTGGGTGACGTACCGGCGGAAACGGATGCGGTCGGCCACGTTGAGGATCACCAGCAGCAGGACGATCCACCACAGGTTCACCAGCAGGGCGAAGAGCACCCCCCGCAGGATGCTGCTCAGGGAGAGGGACTGTTCCTTGTCCCCCACCATAAAGGGCAGGCCGGAGGAATCCAGGGTGGGCAGGGCGGCGGCGCACCAGCTCTCCAGGTCGGAGAAGAGGGCCAGGATGCCCCGGTTGCTCTCCCCCCGGAAGAAGTCACTGTCCAGATTGTCGGCCACCAGGGTGGGCAGGGCGGGGGAGACCGTCTCGTCCTCCACATAGGGCCGGATGGACCCGCCGTAAGCCAGGTACCAGGCCTCCCGCCCGGCGTCGATCACCAGGAGCATGTCCATGCTCCCCAGCTCCACCTCCTGGAAGAGGTTTTTGGCATAGGTCTCAATGTCCTCGCCCCCCAGGGAATAGGTGGTGCGGACGGCCAGCAGGCAGCCGTAGGTGCTGTTGAGGGACAGGTTGTCCCGGGCCATGGTGTCGGTGGTCTCCATGGTGAAGAGATTGGCGCCGTCGTCGATCCAGTTGAGGAAATAGTTCATGCCGCTCTCCCCGGCCTGCTGGGCAGGGGGGGCGGAGACCCCCTGGCCGTGGCCGGCGCCCGCCCGGGTATAGCCGAGCACGCAGCACAAAGCCACCACCAGAAGGGTGAGCAGGACGGCGACGGATGTTTTTTGGAAAAACTTCATAGGAAACCTCCCAAACGGACAATCTGTTCCAGCGCTGGGATTTTCTGGGTCATCAGGAACAAAGGAAAAAGCGGGTGAACCCTCACGGGCGCAGGGAGAGGAGCTTCTGCTTCAGTTCCCCCTCAATGCGGCCCAGTTCCACCTCGGCCTCCCGGCGCTTCTGGGCCCCCTCGGTCTGGATGCGCACCACCTCGTCCAGGGTGTCCATGAGCTGCTGGTTGGTGTGGCGGAGGGTCTCCAGGTCCACGATGGCGCGCTCGGCCTCCCGGGCGGTGTCGATGGTGCCGCTTTTCAGCAGGTCGGCGTTCTGCCGCAGCAGGTCGTTGGTCATCTCGGTGACGGCGTTCTGGGCGGCGGTGGCCTGGCGGGCGTGCTCCAGCCCCAGGGCCAGGACCATCTGGCTCTTCCACAGGGGGATGGTGTTCACCAGGCTGGACTGGATCTTCTCGATCATCAGCGTGTCGTTGTTCTGAAGCATCCGGGTCTGGGGGCCCATCTGCAGGGAGATCATCCGGGTGAGCTCCAGGTCGTGGATCTTTTTCTCAAAACGCTCACACAGGCTGGCCAGGTCGTTGTAGGCCTGGGCGTCGGTCTGGGTGCCGCCGTCGGCCTGGCGCTGGAGCCGGGGGAGCTCCTCGGCCCGGATCTGGGCCAGGCGGGTCTTCCCCGCCAGGATGTACATGGTGAGCTCCTGCTGGTACTTGGCGTTGCGGTCGAACATCTGGTCCAGGTTGGCCACGTCTTTCATCAGGGTGATCTGGTGGGCCTCTAAGTTTTCCACGATCTTGTCCACGTTGGCCGAGGCCTTGGCGTAGCTTGCCTTCAGGGTGGCCAGCTGGTTATTCTTCCGGCGGAAGAAGCCCAGCAGGCCCTTCTTTTCCTCCCCGGGGTCAAAGTCCTGGAGCTGCCGCACCAGGCCGGCCAGGGTGTCCCCCACAGCTCCCAGGTCCTTGGTGCGGATCTGCTGGAGGGTGTCCTCGGAGAAGTCCGACACGTGCTTCTGGGCGGAGGCGCCGTACTGCAGCACCACGTTGCTGTCGGCGATGTCGATGGTTTTGGCAAAGTCCTCCACCGCCTGGCGCTGGGCGGGGGTGAGCTGGGCCATGGCCTGGTCCAGGGCAACGTCCGGCTGGGCGGGGGCAGGCTGGGCCGGGACCACCTGCTGCTCTGGGGCGGCGGCCTGCCCTGCCGGGGCGGGCTGGTCCCCCAGGGGGGAGTCGGGGTGGAGGGTCAGCTGGGGAATGAATTCGTCTGCCATGGGAAACGTCCTTTCTTTGGCAACTTAGGAGAAGGCGGGGGGATCCTCCGCCAGGCCTTCCTGGGCCAGGAGGGTCTCCATCACCGTGATGTCCGAGGCAATGTCCATGGCCTCGTCCCGGAAGAGGGCGTCCAGCTGCTTGTGGAAGGCCATGACGATGGTGTCCATGATGGTCTCGATGCGGTGCATGGTGCCGTCGATGTTCTCCCCAGAGACCCCGGCGGCCCCCATGCGGTCGTAGGCGTTGAGGATCTTCAGGGTGGTGGGGAGGTAGTAGTTCATGAATTTGCGGATCTGGGGGAGCTTTTCCGGGTGGGCCACCACCTGGTCGATGATCTTGCCGGTGGCGTCCTCCAGCTGGTCGATCCGCCGGGAGATCTCGGCGTCCTCGATGGCGTCGTTGAGGCGGCGCATCTCCCCCACCGCCCGGTCCCGCTCCTGGATGAGGGCGTCGATCTTGGGGTCGCCGGTGGAGGGGGGTTCTTCCTCTGCCTTGGCCTCCTGGGCGGCCTCAGAGGGGGCGGGTTCCTCCTCCGCCTTGGCCTCCTCCTTGACCTCCTCTTTGGGGGGCTCCTGGCGGGCCTGGTCTTCGGGGGCGTCGGGGAGCTCGTACTCCACCGTGGGGAAGATGCCCTTGGTCACAATAAAGACCACCGCCGAGATCAGGATCACCGTGACATAATCAGACACCTGGTACAGCGGATGCACCAGGGTGAAGATGACCCAGACCAGGGCAATGGCATAGATGGGAAGGGGCGAGCGCTTTTTGTGTTTGGCCATAGGCAGGCACCCTCCTTTCCGGGGGTGGAGATAGCAATCCATAATTTATACTATTCTACCTTTCCCGAGAGGCTCTGTCAAGAACTGCTTTCCGTTGACAGGGAGGAAAAAGACGGATACAATGGAGGGGAAACCCAGGCCAGCCGGTCAGGCGCCCTGGTCCCTGGCTTTTGGAACGGGCACCCGGCAGGGCCGGCACCCGTTCCAAAAGGTATCTTCATGCGGCGGGCCGCCGGGCCGTCGCCGCGGTGGCCGGTCCGGGGAGCGGGGGAGAGCCCGCGGCGGTCCCGGGGCGCCTGGGCGGGGAGAGTCCCCGCCGCCGCTTGCCGTATCCTATGCGGCAGACCACCGGTGTGTGCCGGCCCGCCCGGCCGCCGACGAGAAAGGAATGACGCGCTATGATTCGGATCGCACCCTCCATCCTCTCCGCCGACTTCGCCCACTTGGGGCGGGATGTGGAGCGGGTGAGCACCGCCGACTGGCTCCACGTGGATGTGATGGACGGCATGTTCGTCTCCAACATCAGCATCGGGGTGCCGGTGGTGAAGTCCCTGCGGAAATTTTCGGAGATGTTTCTGGATGTCCACCTGATGATCGAAAAGCCCGTGCGGTACATCGACGCCTTCGCCGACGCCGGGGCGGACCTGCTCTGCGTCCACTTAGAGGCGGACATGCCCCCCGGCATCCGCGCCGCCCTGGAGGCCATGGACCGCCGGGGGGTGAAGAAGGGCATCGCCCTGCGGCCCATCACCGCCGCCCAGGCGGTGCTGCCCTATGTGAAGGACGTGGACCTCATCCTGGTGATGACGGTGGAGCCCGGCTTCGGCGGGCAGAAGTTCATGGCCGACCAGCTGGAGAAGATCGCCGCCATCCGCCAATACATCGACCAGTATAACCCCGACTGCCGCCTGGAGGTGGACGGGGGCATCGACCCCACCACCGCCCGCCAGGTGGTGGCCGCCGGGGCGGACACCCTGGTGGCCGGCAGCGCCGTCTACGGCGCGGCGGACCCCGCCGCGGCCATCCAGGCCCTGCGGGAGGCGTGAGCCCCCTGGAGCCTGCGTCCCACAGCCGGTCTGGCCCGGGCAGCCCCTGGACCAGGCCGGTTCCCTGTCCCCCCAGCCGGGGAGCCATTTTGAGAAAAGGAAGGATCGTCCATGGAATACTTTCCCCCCGCCTTAGAGAAACTGGTGGAGCAGTTTGCCCGCCTGCCCGGCATCGGCCACAAGACCGCCCAGCGGCTGGCCTTCTTCGTCCTGGCCCTGCCGGAGGCGGAGGTGGAGACCTTCGCCCACGCCATCCTGGAGGCCAAGCGCACCATCGCTCTGTGCCCCGTGTGCCAGAACCTCACCCAGGGGGAGGGGCTGTGCCCCATCTGCGCCAACGAGAAGCGGGACGGCGGCCAGGTGTGCGTGGTGGCCGACCCCAAGGACGTCATCGCCATGGAGCGGGCCCGGGAGTACCGGGGGAAATACCACGTCCTCCACGGGGTCCTCTCCCCCATGAACGGGGTGGGGCCGGACGATCTGCACATCAAATCCCTCCTGGACCGGGTGGCCCAGGGGGAGGTCCAGGAGGTCATCATGGCCACCAACCCCGACACCGAGGGGGAGGCCACCGCCATGTACCTCTCCCGGCTGCTGAAGCCCTTCGGGGTGAAGGTCACCCGCCTGGCCTACGGCGTGCCGGTGGGGGGCCACCTGGAGTACGCCGACGACGCCACCCTCATGCGGGCCCTGGAGGGCCGGCGGGAGATGTGAGCCCCGCCTGCCTGAATGCCATAAAAGCCCCCCGCCTTCTTATGGAAGGCGGGGGGCTTTGCTGTTGTATGGAATGGGGGGAGATTACTCCTCCTCGTCCAGGATGAAGGAGACCAGCAGGTCCTCGGTGTTCACCCGGTCGCCGGGGGCAACGTAGAGTTTGTCCACCTTGCCGTTGACCTTGGAGACGAAGGTGGTCTCCATCTTCATGGCCTCCACGATCATCAGGGGCTGGTTGACCTTGACCTCGTCCCCTTCCTTCACCAGGACGGTCTCCACGGTGCCGGGGATGGTGGAGCCCAGGTGGCAGGGGTTGTTCTTGTCGGCCTTGAGCTTGCGGTCCTCCAGGACTTCCAGGGTCTTGTCCAGGACCTTCTGCTCCCGCAGGATGCCGTTGACCTCGAAGGTGAGGGTGCGGTAGCCGTCCTTGTCGGGGTCGGACATGCCCACGAACTTGATGAGGATGTTGCGGCCCTCGCTGACCTTCAGGACGGTCTCCTCCCCCTTCCGCAGGCCATAGAAGTACACATGGCTCTCCAGGGTGGTAACGTCGTTGTAGGCCTCGAAGTGGGTGCAGTAGTCCTCATAGACCTTGGGATACAGGGCATAGCTGACCGCCTTCTGCTCCATCTCGAAGTCGGAGAAGCCCTCCATGTCGAACTTCTCCCGCAGGTGGCGCTTGATGTCCTCGAAGTCCACGTCGGGCAGCAGGGTGCCGGGGCGGACGGTGATGGGCTCGATGTCCTTCAGGACGATCTTCTGCAGTTCCTTGGGGAAGCCGCCCTCGGGCTGGCCCATCATGCCCTTGAAGAAGTCGATGACGGAGTCGGGGTAGGACAGGGAGGCGCCCTCGGTGAGGATGTTGTCCTTGTTCAGGCCGTTCTTCAGCATGAAGATGGCCAGGTCGCCCACCACCTTGGAGGAGGGGGTCACCTTGATCAGGTTGCCCAGGATCTCGTTGGCCTGGCGATAGAGCTCCTTGATCTTCTCAAACTCGTCCTTGGAGCCCATCTCGGTGACCTGGGCCAGCAGGTTGGAGTACTGCCCGCCGGGGATCTCGTACTTGTAGATCTGGGCGTTGGGGGCCACCATGCCGCTCTCGTTGGCCTTGTAGACCTTGCGCACGTGCTCGTAGTAGCGGCTGAGCTCGTCCAGGGCCTCGAAGTCCAGGCCGGTGTCCCGCTCGGTGCCCCGGAGGGCTTCCACCACCACGTTCAGGGAGGGCTGGCTGGTGCAGGAGCTCATGGACTCGATGGCCAGGTCCACGATGTCCACCCCGGCCTCGGCGGCCTTCAGCACGGTGGCCACACCGGCGCCGGTGGTGTCGTGGGTGTGCAGGTGGATGGGGATGTGGAGCTCGGACTTCAGGGTCTCCACCAGCTTCTGGGCGGCGTAGGGCTTCAGCAGGCCGGCCATGTCCTTGATGGCCAGGATGTGCACGCCCATGGCCTCCAGCTCCTTGGCCTTCTCCACGTAGTAGTCCAGGGTGTACTTGACTTCCTTGGGGCTGAGGATGTCGCCGGTGTAGCACAGGGCACCCTCGACGATCTTGCCGGTCTTCAGGGACTCCTCGATGGGCATCTTCATGTTCTCGATCCAGTTCAGGCTGTCGAAGACACGGAACACGTCCACGCCCTTGATGGCGGAGATGCGGATGAACTCCTTGACCAGGTTGTCAGGGTAGTTGCTGTAGCCCACGGCGTTGGAGGCCCGCAGGAGCATCTGGATGAGGGTGTTGGGCATCCGCTCGCTGAGGATCTCCAGGCGCTTCCAGGGGGACTCCTTCAGGAAGCGGTAGGCGGTGTCATAGGTGGCGCCGCCCCAGGCCTCCACGGAGAAGGCGTTCTGGAAGGCCAGGTTGGAGGCCTTGGCCGCCCCCACGATGTCCTTGGTGCGCATCCGGGTGGCGATGAGGGACTGCTGGGCGTCCCGCATGGAGGTGTCGGTGATGTACAGCCGCTTCTCCCCCAGGATCTTCTGGGTGAAGCCCTTGGCCCCCAGCTTTTTGAACTCGTCCTTGGCGCCGTAGACCAGGGCGGTCTCGTCGTACTTGGGCAGGACGCGGTCCTCGAAATAGGGCTTCTCGCCCTTGGAGACGTTGACGATCTTGTCCCCCAGGAAGTCCAGGATCTTGGAGGCGCGGTCCGTCCGCTGGGTCAGGTCGAACAGCTCGGGGGTCTCCTCGATGAAGGTGGTGTAGCATTTGCCGGCCTGGAAGGTGGGGTTGTTCACCACGTTGATCAGGAAGGAGATGTTGGTCTTGATCCCCTGGATGCGCATCTCCCGCAGGGCCCGCAGGGACTTGACGGCGGCCCCCTTGAAGGTGCGGTCAAAGGCGGAGATCTTTACCAGCAGGGAGTCGTAGTAGGGCAGGATCTCCGCGCCGGTGTAGATGTTGCCGCCGTCCAGACGGATGCCGTTGCCGGAGCCGGAGTGATAGACGCTGACCTTGCCGGTGTCGGGCATGAAGTTGTTGGAGGGGTCCTCAGAGGTGACACGGGTCTGGATGGCATAGCCGTGGCACTGGATGGACTCCTGGGAGGGGATGTTGATCTCCGGGGAGTTCAGGGGATACCCCTCGGCGATGAGGATCTGGGAGCGGACGATGTCCACGTCGGTGACCAGTTCGGTGACGGTGTGCTCCACCTGGATCCGGGGGTTCATCTCGATGAAGTAGGGGTTGCCGTCCCGGTCCACCAGGAACTCGCAGGTGCCGGCGTTGCGGTAGCCCACGGCCTTGCACAGGCGGATGGCGCTGTCGAAGATCTTCTGCCGGGCTTCCTGGGGCACGGAGAAGGCGGGGGCGTACTCCACCACCTTCTGGTGCCGCCGCTGCACGGAGCAGTCACGGTCGAAGAGGTGGACCACGTTGCCGTAGTTGTCGGCCAGGACCTGGACCTCCACGTGCTTGGGGCCCTTCAGGTACTTCTCGATGAACACCTGGTCATCGCCGAAGGCCTTCTTGGACTCGTCGATGGCCTCCTTGAACTCCTTGGCCATCTCCTCCTCGCTGTTGACGATGCGCATGCCGCGGCCGCCGCCGCCGTTGGAGGCCTTCAGCATCACGGGGTAGCCCACCTTGCGGGCCACTTCCATGGCCTCCTCGGTGGTCTTCATGGCGTGGTCCACGCCGGGGATGATGGGCACGTCCGAGGCGATGGCGATCTGCTTGGAGGAGATCTTGTCGCCCATGGCGTTCATGCTCTCCACGGTGGGGCCGATGAAGACGATGCCGTTCTTCGTGCACTCCTCCACCAGGACGGGGTTCTCCGCCAGGAAGCCGTAGCCGGGGTGAATGGCGTCGATGTTGTGGTCCTTGGCGATTTTGATGATGGTGGGGATGTCCAGATAGGCATCGATGGGGCCTTTCTCCGGGTTAAGGGGATAGGCTTCGTCCGCCAGGGTGCGGAACATGGCGTATTTGTCTTCCTTGGAGTAGATGGCCACGGAGGTGATCCCCAGTTCATTCAGGGCACGGAAGACCCGGATGGCGATCTCCCCGCGGTTTGCCACCAGAACTCGCTTGAAGCTCTTGATGCGTACTTCACTCATAAGCAAACTCCTTCTTACATTGTGTTGAGATAGAAAGCAGATGGCCTTTCCCGGCAGGGACCCCCCTGCCTATGTTCACTTTGCAAGAACAAATGTGTTTCTATTCGGATTTCATTATACACGAAAAGAAAAGCCCTTGCAAGTGCCCGGGGGATGAAAGAAGGGGGCGGTTAGGCGTCAAATCCCCTGCGGGAGAAGGGCCGGGCCCCGGGGGAGGGGAGAGGGGGCCCCCATTCCCCCCAGTTTTCCCGGGGAGAGGGGGGAGATTTTTTATCAAAATGGACAAGAAACGCCCCGCCCCGGCACCCTTCCCCCGGGCGGAAGGGGCGCCTCCCAAAGATTTCCACCGCCGCGGGAGAAAAATCGGGCACAATGACGAAGAAGATTGTCTCCCTTTCCGTCTTTACAGGGGAGGGTTGGGCGTCTATAATTAAGTCTGAACGTGCCGAAAGAGGCGGTTTTTCCCCGCCCGGCATGGCCAGATACTCCCTGTGGGAAGGAGGGGGCGGCGTGCTCACCTATTCCTTTGAAAATATTGACACCGAGAGCATGTACGAGCATCTCTACCGGTGCATCAAGCAGGATATCCTGCAGAAGAAGCTCCGGGCGGGGGAGAAGCTCCCCTCCAAGCGGAGCTTTGCCAAGAACCTGGGGGTGAGCACCATCACCGTGGAGAGCGCCTATGCCCAGCTGGTGGCGGAGGGCTTCCTCTACACCCTGCCCAAGCGGGGGTACTACGTCTGCGACCTGGAGCAGGAGACCCCCGCCCCGCCTCCCCGCCCCCAGCCCCCCAAGAGCCAGGGGGCGGCCCCGGAGCGGCGGGTGTACTGGGGGGACTTTGTGGGCAGCTCCGTGGCCCGGGATATGTTTCCCTTCTCGGTGTGGGTGAAGCTCCTCCGGGACGTCACCGCCTCGGAGGACGAGGCCACCCTCCTCACCGACACCTCCGCCGGGGGCATCCGCCAGCTCCGCCAGGCCATTGCCGACCACCTCTACCAGTTCCGGGGGATGTCCATCGCCCCGGAACAGATCGTGGTGGGGGCGGGGACGGAGTACCTCTACGGGGTGCTCATCCAGCTGCTGGGCCGCCGCCGGGGCTACGCCGTGGAGGACCCCGGCTACCAGCGGCTGAGCAAGATCTATGAGAAGAACGACGTGACCACCTTCCACATCCCCATGGACCAGGGGGGGGTCATCCCGGACAAGCTGGAGGAGAGCGGGGCGGAGATCCTCCATATCACCCCCTCCCACCACTTCCCCACGGGGATCGTCATGCCGGTGAGCCGGCGGTACGAGCTGCTCAGCTGGGCCTCCAAGGGGGAGAACCGGTACATCATCGAGGACGACTACGACTGCGAGTTCCGCCTGGCCGGGCGGCCCATCCCCACCCTGCAGAGCATCGACGTGATGGAAAAGGTGATCTACATCAACACCTTTTCCAAGAGCCTGGCCCCGGCCTTCCGCATCAGCTACCTGGTGCTCCCCCGCCATCTGGTCACCCGGTTCTATGAGACTCTGGGGTTCTATTCGGGGACCGTCTCCTGCCTGGAGCAGATGACCCTGGCCCGGTTCCTGGCCCAGGGGTACTTTGAAAAACACATCAACCGCATGCGCAACCACTACCGGGCCCTGCGGGACCGGCTCCTGGCCGCCCTGCGGCAGTCCCCCCTGGCGGGGAAGGTGAAGATCACCGGGGAACAGGCGGGGCTGCACTTCCTCATGGCCCTGGACACCCCCCGCAGCGACCAGGAGATCCTCCAGGCCGCCGAGGGGCTGGACCTGCGGGTGTCCTTCGTGTCCCAGTATTACTATGACGAGGCCCGCCGCCAGCCCCATGTGCTGGTGATGAACTACTCCGGCCTGGAGGCCGGCAAGGTGGAGCAGGCGGTGGACCGGCTGTGCCGGGCGGTGCTGGGCCCGGCCCCGGAAGGGGAAGCAACCAAAGCAACAGGAGGGGATGCATCGTGATCGGGATTGTGGACGTAGGCGGCGGCCTGCGGGGCGTCTATGGCGCCGGTGTCTTTGACACCTGCCTGGAGGAGAAGCTCACCTTTGACTACCTCATCGGGGTCTCGGCGGGGAGCGCCAACGTGGCCTCCTTCCTGGCGGGGCAGCGGGGGCGGAACCTGCGCTTCTATACCGACTACGCCTTCCGGAAGGCGTACATGAGCCTGGGCAACCTCCTGCGCCGGGGGAACTACCTGGACCTGGACTACATCTACGGCGGCACCCTGAGCAACACCGGCGGGGAGGATCCCCTGGACTACGACGCCATGGCCGCCAACCCCGCCCAGGCCAAGGTGGTGGCCACCGACGCCGCCACCGGCCAGCCGGTGTACTTCGACTTCCACGACATGGCCCGGGACGATTACGGGGCCATCAAGGCCAGCTCCTGCGTGCCGGTGGCCAACCGGCCCTATTGGTGGAAGGGGCGGCCCTATTACGACGGAGGCATCACCGACCCCATCCCCTTCCAGAAGGCCCTGGACGCCGGCTGTGACCGGGTGGTGGTGATCCTCACCCGGCCCAAGGACTATTTCCGAAACCCCAAAAAGGACCGGCGGATGGCCCGCTTTCTGGGCAAGTATCCCGCCGCCGCCCAGGCTATGCTCCACCGGGCGGAGACCTACAACCGCCAGCTCCGCCAGGCCCTGGAACTGGAAGGGGAGGGGAAGCTCCTCCTGGTGGCCCCGGACGACATCGGGGGCATGTCCACCCTCACCAAGGACCGGAAGGCCATTTTGGGCATGTACCGCAAGGGCCGGCGGGACGGCCGGGCCATCGCCCCCTTCCTGGCGGGGGAGGGATGAGGAATCCTGGAAATTCCCGCCCCCGGGCCCTTGCATCCCCGGGGAGATAGTGATAGAATATTCCCGATGTTTTAGAAAGAAGAGACCCCCTGGGTCTTGTGATGGAGGTAACCTAACCATGTTTGCAAAACTGATCGAAACCCTGAAAGCCAACCCCCGCACCCTGGTGTTCACCGAGGGCGCTGACGCCCGCATCCTGGAGGCCACCCACCGCCTGAAGAAGGACGGCTTCCTCACCCCCATCCTGGTGGGGGACGAGGCCGAGGTCAAGGCCGCCGCCGCCAAGGGCGGGTTTGACATCGAGGGCGTCCGCATCGTCAACCCCGCCACCTACGCCGGCATGGACGCCATGGTGGACAAGATGGTGGAGCTGCGCAAGGGCAAGATGACCCCCGAGGAGTGCCGCGCCAACCTGATGAAGGGCAACTACTTCGGCACCATGCTGGTGAAGATGGGGGAGGCCGACTGCCTGCTGGGCGGCGCCACCTACTCCACCGCCGACACCGTCCGCCCCGCCCTGCAGCTGATCAAGACCAAGCCCGGCAACAAGAACGTCAGCTCCTGCTTTATTCTCCAGCGGGACAAGGACGGCGTGGACGAGCGCCTGTGCATGGGCGACTGCGCCATCCAGATCGACCCCGATGAGGACGCCCTGGTAGAGACCGCCCTGGAGTGCGCCAAGACCGCCGCCACCTTCGGCATCGACCCCAAGATCGCCTTCCTGAGCTACTCCACCAAGGGCTCCGGCAAGGGCGAGGCCGTGGACAAGGTGAAGAACGCCTGCGAGAAGGCCAAGGCCGCCGCTCCCGAGCTGGCCATCGACGGCGAGATGCAGTTCGACGCCGCCGTCTCCCCCGTGGTGGGCCAGCAGAAGTTCCCCGGCTCCAAGGTGGCCGGCCACGCCAACACCTTCATCTTCCCCGAGATCCAGTCCGGCAACATCGGCTATAAGATCGCCCAGCGCCTGGGCGGCTTCGCCGCTTACGGCCCCATCCTCCAGGGCCTGAACGCCCCCATCAACGACCTCTCCCGCGGCTGCGACGCCGACGAGGTCTACAAGATGGCCATCATCACCGCCGCCCTGGCCTGATTCCAGCGCCGCGGTCGGAAGAAGCACCAACCGGCCTCCCCAATATGGGGAGGCCGGTTTTTTGCATACAAAAACAGCGCCCCACCTTTAAAAAGGAGAGGCGCTTGGCGTTGGGAAAGGATTTCTTACGGGCGCAATCCCTGGCTGGACTTGGGTGCCCGCTTGGGGAAATACAGGCCAAGACTGCACAGGAGGATCGCCAGAGCGGCGATCAGCTGAATCCATAGCAGACCCCAGTCCAAAGGGCTGCCGCACACCAGGGCCGGGGATATGTCCTGCCGGTGGCAGAAGAGCAGCAGGGTCCCCAGCAGCCGCAGGGAGATCCCCAGGTTGACCACGCTGAGTACCAGCACCACCCGAACCAGGGGCAACTGGAACAGCAGACCAAGCCCGCCCAGAAGCAGGAGCAGCGCCGCCAAGAGCCGAAGCCACAGCAGACCCAGGTCCAGACTGCTGCCGCAAACCGCATCCGGGCTGAGATTGTATTCGTCACAGAATAAGAAAAGATTCCAGGTCAGCCGGAGCAGGACAGTCAGCGTGAGAATGCCCAGGGCCAAGATCACTGCGCGCAGGAAAATAGATTTCTTTTGCGTCATAAGGCACTCCCCCTATATCTTCTACTGGTGCTTTCCAAAGGAGAAAACAACCCCCCGCCAGAGTAGATGGCGGGGGGTTGTCGTACTGGCATGAGTTAGCCTATCAGAAGTATCTCCGATGGGTTAATTACTTGCCCTCAGCGACCTCGTTGATGGACTTGGACAGGATCTCAACGGCCTTGTCGCAGTCAACAGCGCGGACGATCAGAGGAGGCACCATACGGATGATGTTGGAGCCGATGGCGGTGACCAGGAAGTGGTTCTTGATGCAGTGACGCTTAACTTCCACAGCATTGATGCCGTCTTCCAGAACCACACCGACGAACAGGCCGCGGTGACGGACGGTCACGACGTGAGGCATCTTAGCCAGCTCGGCAGCGAAGTAATCGCCGACCTTCTTGGCGTTGGCGGGAGCGTCGATTCTCTTCATCTCACGCAGCTGAGCCAGAGAAGCAGCGCAGGTCACGGGGTGGCCAGCATAGGTGGAGCCGTGGGTGCCGGGGCCGAAAGCGGTGGCAACCTTGTCGGTGCAGGCGATGCCGCCGATGGGCATGCCGCCGCCCATAGCCTTAGCCATGGACACGACGTCGGGCTTCACGCCATAGCTCTGATAGCACATGAAGCTGCCGCAACGGCCCCAACCAGCCTGGACCTCGTCCAGCAGGAACAGGATGCCCTTCTCGTCGCAGAACTTACGGATGCCCTGGATGAACTCGTCGGTGGCGGGGAACACGCCGCCCTCGCCCTGAACAGGCTCGAACATGATGGCGCAGGTCTTGCCCTCGACATAAGCGTCCTTGAAGGCCTGCAGGTTGTTGAACTCAGCATAGGTGAAGCCGGGAACCAGGTCGCCGAAGCCCTTCTGGATGGCGGAGTCGGGCTGACCGGTAGCGGTCATGGAGCCGAAGGTACGGCCGTGGAAGGAAGCCTTAGCGGTGATGATGTGCCAAGCGTCGGGACCGATGTTCTCGATGCCCCACTTACGGGCGATCTTGATCATAGCCTCGTTGGCCTCAGCGCCGGAGTTCTGATAGAAGACCTTGTCCATGCCGGTGGCCTCGCAGATCTCCTTGGACAGGATGACCTGGGGAACGGTGTAGGGATAGTTGAAGGTCTGCATCAGGGTAGCGGCCTGCTCCTGAACGGCAGCGACAACCTTGGGGTTGCAGTTACCGAGGGAGTTAACGGCGATACCAGCATAGAAGTCCAGATAGGGCTGGTCGTTCTCGTCATACATATAGATGCCCTCGCCCCAATCGGCCAGGAAATCCATACGCTCATAGGTCTCGATCTGATACTTCTGGGCCATTGCCTTGACGTCGGCAACAGTCAGGCCAGTGTCTTTCAGTCTCATGATGAAATTCCTCCCATTCAAAAATGAAATGTAAAATAGGGATTTCCCAGACCCGCCCTTTGCGGACCTGGTATTCTCAACAGCCGGCTACTCAACCCGTCTGTTTTGAATCAGATGCCAGAGAACTTGTTTTTCAACGGGTCCCCTGTAACTTGTGACCATAATACCACCAATTTCTCAAAAATGAAATGCACCTTTTGCACAAATTATTCCCGCCAAATTTTGGGGAAAAGGGAGACTCCCTTGCAGGAAAAAATTCATTTTTGACAGGAATTTTTCTTCTCCTTTTCTTTTTCTTGGATTTTTCCCGGATTTTATTCCATTGTACGCATTTTTTCACGGGTTTCCCTGCTTTTCTTTCCCAAAATTTTGCCCTTCGCCCGCCCTTTTTGGCTTCGTCGATTTGCACAAGCGGCATTTTTGGGCAATTGTCGCACTTTGTTCTTTTTTTCCCCCGGCTTTGGCCCGGCTTTCCGGGGGGCGCGTTGCTTTTCTCCCGGGTTCTTGGTACAATGGAGGCATTGACAGCAAAGGAAGTGACCCCGTTTATGGATCTCAAGCAAATCACCCACGCGGACAATGTCCGCCTCTCCGACGACGGCCGGGCGGTGCGCATCCTGGACCAGAGCCGCCTGCCCAACGAGACGGTCTACTTAGAGCTCTCCGCCCCGGAGGAACTCTATGAGGCCATCGCTGCCCTCCGGGTGCGGGGGGCCCCGGCCATCGGCATCTTTGCCGGGTATGCCCTCTATGTCCTGGCCCTCCAGAGCCGGGAGACCCAGGTGGGCCCCTTCGTGGCCCAGTGCCGGAAGCACCGGGACTATCTCAACGCCTCCCGCCCCACGGCGGTGAACCTGAAGCACATGCTGGACCGGGTGCTGGCGGTGGCCGAGTCCATGCCCTGCGCCGACGTGGCCTCCATCCAGGCTGCCATGGGCCAGGCCGCCCGGGCCATCCATGAGGAGGACATCGCCATGTGCACCGCCATCTCGGAATACGGCCTGTCCCTGGTGAAGGCGGGGGACGGCATCCTCACCCACTGCAACGCCGGGCCCCTGGCCACCTCCCGGTACGGCACGGGGCTGGGACCCCTCTTCCTGGCCAAGGAGCGGGGCATCGAGCTCCACGCCTGGTGTGACGAGACCCGCCCCCTCCTCCAGGGGGCCCGGCTGACCACCTATGAACTCCAGCGGGCGGGGATCGACTGCACCCTCATCTGCGACAACATGGCCAGCCTGGTGATGAAGGAGGGGAAGATCAACGCCTGCTTCGTGGGCTGCGACCGGGTGGCCCGGAACGGGGACACCGCCAACAAGATCGGCACCTCCGGGGTGGCCATCCTGGCCAAGTACTACGGCATCCCCTTCTATGTCCTGGGGCCCTCCTCCACCATCGACTTCACCTGCCCCGACGGGGCCCACATCCCCATCGAGGAGCGGGCCGGGGGGGAGATCAAGGAGATGTTCTTTGAAAAGCCCTCCGCCCTGCCGGAGGTGAAGTGCTACAACCCCGCCTTCGACGTCACCGACCACAGCCTCATCACCGCCATCGTCACGGAGAAGGGGATCTGCTACCCGCC
>DXDK01000134.1 GCA_019115545.1 Candidatus Evtepia faecavium | reverse complement strand
ACCATCCAGCTGGTGACCACCCTCCGGCAGGACGCCCTGAAGGGGCTGATCAGCAAGGAGTCCCCGGTGGGCAAGGCCCTGCTGGGCCACAAGGTGGGGGACCGGGTGAAGATCCAGGTGAACGACACCTTCTCCTACGACGTGGTGATCCAGAAGGTGGAGAAGACCGGGGAGGACCCGGACATCCCCATCAGCACCTTCTGAGAAAAACAGCCAACAAAACCCCACGGCCCGGCAGGGGTTCTGCCGGGCCGTCTTGCAAATTTGAGTGTCTTTTTCCGCTTGCAGTGAATATTGTCCGTCATTTCATTTTTTCTCGTTCTTTTCCAGAAAAAACGAGTGTTTCCCCCTTGATTTTGCAACAAAAATCATGTATCATTGCATCATCAAGAAAGGAGTCCTCCAGGGGCGGCCGTCAAGGCCCCTGCCCCCCCTTTGGCTCCCTTTTGCAACGACACCCTCGGAGTTTCGTCTCCGTCTTCCTTTGCTTTTTCCTGTACCCCTTTTCTGTCTTTTGACAGGGAACGCCCCCTTGGACGCTGCCGTCCAAGGGGGCGTTCTCTATGCCCTCCCGGAGAAAAGGGGCCGGCCCCTCATCCCCGGAAGCGGTACCCCACCCCCCAGACGGTCTCGATGTACTGGGTGCGGTCGGGGTTGAGTTCGATCTTGTCCCGGATGTGCTTGATGTGCACGGTGATGGTGGACACGTCGCCGTAGGCGTCCATCCCCCACACGTGGTCGAAGAGGCGGTCCTTGGAGAACACCGTGTCCGGGTGCTCGGCCAGGAAGAGGAGCAGGTCGTACTCCTTGCTGGTCATGCTGACCTCCTTGCCGTTGACCCACACCCGGCGGCTGTCCCGGTCGATCTCCAGGCCGCGGACTTTCAAAATCTCCGGCCGGGGCTTCTCCCGGCTGCCCACCAGGCGCTGGTAGCGCTGGATGTGGCCCTTCACCCGGGCCACCAGTTCACTGGGGGAGAAGGGCTTGGTCATGTAGTCGTCGGCCCCCAGCCCCAGGCCCCGGACCTTGTCGATGTCGTCGGCCAGGGCGGAGATGATGATGACGGGGGTGTCCTTCTCCTCCCGGAGGCGGCGGCAGATCTCAAAGCCGCTGAGCCCCGGGAGCATCACGTCCACGATCACCAGGGCATAGTCCCCGGTGAGGGCGGCCTGGAGCCCCTGGGTGCCGTCGGTGTGGAGATCGCAGTGGAAGCCGCCGTTGATCTCCAGGTAGTCCCGCTCCAGCTCGGCCACGCTCTGGTCGTCCTCGATGATGAGAATGTTCATAGAAGCACCCCTTCCTCTTTGTGCAGGGGGAGGTACAGGAAGGCCCGGGTGCCCTCCCCCTCCTCGCTGGTGAGCCAGATCTTGCCGTGGTGGCTCTCCACGATGCTCCGGCAGATGGCCAGGCCCAGGCCGCTGCCGGGCACGGAGCTGGTGCGGGCGGTGTCCGCCCGGAAGAAGCTGTCAAACACATGGCCCAGGGCCTGGGGGCTGATCCCCTTGCCGTTGTCGGACACCTGGATCACCAGCCCCTTTTCATACTCCTCGGCGGTGAGGGCGATGGCCCCGCCGGGGCGGCCGTACTTCACCGCGTTGGACACCAGGTTGTCCAGCACCCGCTTCAGCTTGCCCCGGTCGGCGGTGACGATGTGCTCCCCCGGGGGGATCTGGCTGGTGAAGGTCATCTGGTTCTGCCGGGCGTCCTCGGCGTATTCCTCCCCCAGGTCTCGCAGGAAGGGGCCCATGTCCACGTATTCAAAGTGGTACTGCATCCGCCCCAGTTCATACTCGGAGAAATCGGACATGTTCCGCACCAGCTTCTCCAGCACCAAGGACTTGCTGTAGACGATGTCCAGATAGTGCCGCTGCTTTTCCGGGGTGTTGGCGATGCCGTCCTGGATCCCCTCCACGTAGCCCTTGATGGCGGTGATGGGGGTGCGCAGGTCGTGGGAGAGGTTGGCCATGAGCAGGCCCCGCTCCTCCTGGGCCCCGGCCTCTGCCAGGGCGGAGGCCTTCAGCCGCTGGCGGACACTCTCCAGGGACTGGCTGAGCTCGTCCAGCTCCCGCAGGTCGCAGGAGAGGATCTGGAAGTCCAACTCCCCGTCCCGGAGGTTGTCCGCTGCCCGGCGGAGGGTCTTGAGGGTGGCGGTGATCTTTCCCGCCAGACGGGAGGTCACCAGGATGCACATCCCCGCCACCAGCAGGCACAGGACCACCCCCGCCAGCACCAGGTAAGGCACCATGCCGCTGGGGCCCATGGTCTCCTTGCCAAAGAGGAAGGCCAGGCTGTCGGCCAAAAACTTCTCCCCATCGGGGACTTTTTGGCAGAACACCACCATCACCACCACGATGACCCCCAGGCCCATGGCCAGGGCCAGCACCAGCATCAGCAGGCCGGCCCGGAGGAATTGCTGCCGCAAGGTGGTCTTTTTCTGCATCCCCACCCCATCCTTTCCGTGTTGTCTCAGGCCTCTTTCCGGTCAAAGAGCCAGTAGCCCCCGCAGGCGAACACCAGCCCGTATCCCGCCAGCAGCCCCATCCGGGGCAGCAGGGAGAAGAAGGGCAGGGTGATGCCGATCCACAGGTTGTGCCACCGGAGATACCCGGTGAACACCAGGCCTCCCACCGCGGGGAGGTAGGTCCCCAGCACCAGGAGACCGATGTAACAAACCAGGCACAGCAGCACCGTGAGGCCAGACCCCCGGCCCACCTGGTTCAGCAGGCAGAAGAACAGAATGAGCACCGCCAGGGGGATCAAATCCAGCAGGCAGGCCCCCAGGCTGGTGAGGATGCCCGCCGTCCCCCCGCCCAGGACCACCTGGGCCAGGGTGGTGACCAGGTACATCACCCCCAGGTCAACGGCGCACAGGACAAACACCGCCAGGGCCTTGGAGAAGAAGAGCTTCCCCTTCCCCACCGGGCGCATCAGGGCAAAGCGGATGGTGTGGTCGGCCTGCTCGGAGACGAACAGGTCGCTGGCCGCCATCACCGCCATCAGGGGCAGGAAGATCAGCAGCACGAAGGTGAGGTTGGAGGACATCAGGTTGCCCAGCACCGCCTCCGGGTCCACCCCCCCGTCGGTGAGGAAGTTCACCAGGAGCACCCGCAGGGCGCTCACCACGCACACCACGCAGCCCAGGATGAGAAACACCAGGTATTTCTTCCGCTTGCGCAGCTTGAAGAGCTCGTTGCTCAAATTGGCCAAAAACTGTTCCATGGGTCTCCTCCTCACAGGATCACGCTGCCCTTTTTGTCCCGGACCTTGGCCAGGAAATAGTCCTCCAGGGAGGGGTGCAGGCGCAGGGCCTCCTCCTTGGTGTCGAAGGAGAGCATCTCCCCCTCGTGGAGGACCAGGACTTTGTGGCACATCTTTTCGATCTCCGAGGCCAGGTGGCTGGCCACCAGGAAGGTGACCCCCTTTTCCCGGGCCAGGCGGATGATGATCTCCCGGATCTCCACGGTGGCCTCGATGTCCAGGCCGTTGGTGGGCTCGTCCAGAACCATCAGCTCCGGCCGGGACAGCAGGGCCAGGGCCAGGCCCATGCGCTGCTTCATGCCCAGGGAGAACTTGCCGCAGCGCTCCTTTTTGTAGGGGGCCAGGCCCACGATCTCCAGGACCTGGTCCATCCGGGCCCGGTCCACGTCCCGGTAATACCGGGCGGCCATGGCCAGGTGGTCCTGGGCGGTGAGGTTCTCGTACAGAGCGGGCTGCTCGATGAGGGCCCCCACCTTGGCCAGGGCCCGCTCCCGGTCGGCCGCCGGGGCGCCGAAGACGGTGATCTTCCCCTCGGTGGGCTGGGCCAGGCCGGTGATGGATTTCATGATGGTGGTCTTTCCCGACCCGTTGGGGCCCAGCAGGCCCACCACCTCCCCCCGTTCCACGGAGAAGGTGATGTTCCGGGCCCCCCGGCCGTTGGGATAGATTTTGGAGAAATGGTCCAGGGTAAGTACAGTGTCCAAAAAAGGACCCTCCTTTCCGCCGGGGCCCCGGGGCCCCGAAAGGGCAGGACGACCCCGAGGGCCCTCAGGCCCCCGGGGATCCCCGCGCAGGTTTCACGGGCAGGCGCCCGTCAGTAGGTGATCAGGGTCCGGCCCCCCACGTCCAGGGGCTGGATGGTGGTGGTGCCGTAGCCGGTGAGGGTCACCTCCCCGGAGAGCACCAGGGTGTGGTGGCCGCCGGCCTCGTCGGTGGTGGTGAAGGTGACCTCCACCTGGTTGTCCGTCAGGCGGCCCTGGTCGTCCACGCCGAAGGTGCACAGGACCTTTTCCAGGGAGAGGTCCTGGCCCACGTAGGACTCCAGGCTGTCCCCCCGCTCCTCGGGGTGGGCGGCCAGCAGGTCCTGGTAGGCGGGGTAGTAGTCATAGGACCCGTCGGTGAGCACGTAGACGATGCCGGTGCCCTTGTTCTCCAGGATGTCGTAGTACTGCTCCTCCCAGGTCTGCTGGGAGAGGACCTCAGACACCTGGTCCAGCAGGTCGCTGTAGGTCTCATACCAGGCGTCGTCGCCGCCGTTGCTGTAGCCGTCCTTGAACTCCTCCGGCAGGGTCTGGCCGGTGGTGGTCTCGTAGTGGTAGAGGGCGGTGGCGGAGTAGTCGGCGAAGAGGACGGTGTTCGCGTAGTAATTGGCCTGGTTCATGGTGTAGGCCGCCAGAGACAGCCCGGCGTTGATCAGGGAGGGCACCTGGTTCTGGGCGATCTCCACCTGGTAGTGGTCCACGCCGTTCTCGGAGCCCACCTGGACGAAGTTGTTCTTCAGCTCGCCCACCACGGTGTCGGCGGCGATCTCGGCGAAGTTCACCAGGCGGTTGGTCATCTCGTCGTCGGTGTCCACCCCCAGAAGGTTGGAGGCCAGGGTGGTGTCCCCGGTGGTGCCGTACTTCACCTGGTAATAGGTGCTCTCGTCCGCGTTGAAGCTGGTGCGCACCCCGTCCAGCAGGGTGTCATAGCTCTCGTGGCGGCCGGTTTCGTCCTTGGTGAGGGAGTGGGAGGCGATGTTCTGCCCGTCCATGGCGAAGTTCTCCTGGACGCTGGCGACCTCTTTGTCGTCGTAGCGCACCTGGAGGATGCCGCTGGCGGTGAAGTTGTCCGTCTTCAGGGCCAGGGATTTCAGGGCCTCTTTGTACTTGGTGTAGCCGTTGACGCTGCCGAAGGCCGCCGTGGCGGAGACCGCCAGGATCAGCACCCCGGCCACCAGGCAGATGAGCAGCCGTTTGCGCTTTGTGTTCATAGGGATTCCTCCTTTGGGGAAACAGGGGATGGGTGGGAAACCGCCTCCGCCGGGGCGGGAAGGGGCAACCGGTTCCTTACTGTCTGCTATTATACCGTAGATCTCTGAAAAAAGAATAGGGAAAGTCTTAAAATTTCATTAAGAGACCGGGGAAAACCGGCCCCCCAACCCGCGCGCCTGCGGGCTGGGGGGCCGGTGTTTATGGCTCTTCTGAAATAATCGATAACGTCTGATAAAATTCGTTTTCTAAATCCTGTTCTGTAAGATCAAAGACATTTTCTCCGTTTAAGAACAGGGAATAGGTCCCGTCTTTGTTGTCTACGATAAAAGAGGATTCAAGGGAAACATCTTCCATTCCTACTATTTCAACGGATGCCTCTTCGCCAGGCTCAAGAGCCAGATCCTCCTCCGTCGGAAGACGATACGGCTGCACTATGAAACAAAAAGAAAGGCAAAACAGAGCCGTCAAAACAGCAATGCTCCCTGCACCGATCCGCTTGTTCCGGGGCCCGTCCTCCAGCAGTGCGTCAAAACGCTGGAGGACGTTGTGGTTCACAGCGTTCTTCCCCTGGGCAGTCTCCTCCACAAAGGGAACCGCCATCCAGGACTTCCCCTCCGCCGTCTGCCTGCCAAACAGGGCAAACACATGGAGCAGCGCCTCCGCATACCGGGTCTTTTGCTCCTCGCCCAACCCCTGGATCACCTTGGCGTCGCACTTCAACTCCAGGGTTTGGTTCAGGTTTCCCTTGAGCAGGTACACAAAGGGGTTCCACCTCATGACACAGCACAGCAGTTGGATCAGGAGTTTCACCAAAGCGTCCCGGCCTACGTGGTGCTGCCACTCGTGTTTCAGCACGTAATAGATCTCCTCATCGGGGAGGTCGCACACCGCCCGGGGCAGGAGGATGGTGGAGTGAAAAATCCCAAACACGCAGGGGCCGGAGGGCCCGTCGGCGACGCACAGGGTACACTTCCTGGTAGAAGGGGCACTCTGCTTGACCCGCGCGAAGATGTCCAGGAGCCGTTGGTCTTCCGTGGGGGCAAAGCAGCCCAGCCAGCGCAGCTTCCGCCGGGTCAGGACAAGGAAGCGGATCAGGAGAACGGCAGCCACCAGGGACACGCCCAACAGGAGTACCCAGCCCACCGTTACCTCCACCCCTCCTATGGAGAAGAGGGCAATCCCAAGTGGATCTAAGAAGAACGGCATGATATTGGCGGAGTCTACGATGACCGCGAAGGGCATCTCCACTGGTGCCAACAGCCGGACCAGGCTGAGAACCACCAGGAACATCAGGGGAAAGATCTGGTACCCCAAAAGGAGGTTCAGCTTCCAGCGAAGGAAGCTGAACAGCAAAACGAAGAGATCAAACCATAAGAATGCGACTATGACGGAATAGAAGGAAATACTCACGACTCCAGCTTCCTCCGTTTTTCCTGGATTCGTTTCTCGATCTCGTCCAGGGTGGCCGTTGTGATGTGCTCATCCCCCAGGAAATAGGAGACCACATCCTCCAGCAGCACGTCCCCGTCCCTGGCCGCGTCCGCCACCTGCCTGGCATAGTACTCTGTCTTGCTCACCGTAGGGGTGAAGGTTCTGCCATAGGTTCTCCCCCGGCGGACGGACAGGCCGGTTTGGAGGAACCCCTTGTCCAAAAGGTTGTTCAGGTGGAGATACACCGTGTTTCGGCTCATGGTGTCTTTGAGCAGTTCTGAGAGATCCCCATGGCTCAGCGGGCGGTTCTCCCGCCAGAAGAGTTCCATCATCTCACGCTCCCCTTTCTTTAAGCTGCGCACGGCCTTCCCCCCTCCATCCAGTGGTTGAAGCCATTGTAATCCATCCGGGCCGGAATGTCAAGCAAGTCCGCCATTCTATCCTGTTCTGCCAAATCTCATGGATAGGGTTTGACTTTTTCAAATTCTTCGTGTATGATGGAACCCGGAAAGGATGTGTAGGAAAGGGGCACTTCCCCTTTCACCGCTATGCCTGTTCTATCTGATGAGGACCGCCGCTTTCTGGCCGAGCTGTTCCGCCAGCACCAGTGGATGATGTACCGGACGGTCTTCCCCATGCTTCAAAACCCCTGGGACACTGAGGACGTGATCCAGAGCGTCGCCGTGAAACTCACGGACAAGCTCCCCCTGCTCCGCAGCCTGGAGGGGCCGCGTTTGACCGCCTACCTGGCCGCCGCCTGCCGGAACACGGCCCTCAACCACCGCCGGGAAACCCAGCGGCGGGCGGAGTACCCCTATTCCGAGGAGCTGGGCTGCCCGGGCCAGTCCCTGGCCGCCCAGAACCTGCTGCCTGAGATGGAGGACCGCTTCCTGGCCCTGCGGCAGGCCTGGAAAGGCCTGGACCAGCGCAGCCAGTATCTCCTCCGGGCCCGGTACCTGGAGCGCAAGTCCTTCGCGGAGATCGCCGCCTGCCTGGGCATGCAGCCCAAGAGCGCCCGCATGGCCCTCACCCGGGCCCGGCGGAAAGCCAGGGACCTGGTCATGGCCGCCCTGGCCCGGCTGGAGGC
>DXDK01000133.1 GCA_019115545.1 Candidatus Evtepia faecavium | reverse complement strand
ATGTGCTCCTTCCGCCCCTGGGCGTTCTCCCCCAGCAGCAGGTCAAAGACCTGGGCGGTGGCCTCGGCCTGGGTGGGCATCACCCGGATCAGGCGGCGGGTGTCGGGGTTCATGGTGGTCATCCACATCATCTCCGGGTCGTTCTCCCCCAGGCCCTTGGAGCGCTGAATGAGGGGTTTCTTCCCCTCCAGCTGGGCCAGGATGTCGGCCTTCTCCCGCTCGGAGTAGGCAAACCAGGTCTTGCCCCCGGCGGTGATCTCATAGAGGGGGGACTCGGCGATGTAGACATACCCCTCCTGGATCAGGGTGGGGGTCAGCCGCCAGAGCATGGTGAGGATCAGGGTGCGGATCTGGTAGCCGTCCACGTCGGCGTCGGTGCAGATGACGATTTTGTTCCAGCGGAGGTTGTCCAGGTTGAACAGGGACAGGTCCTTGTTGTGCTTGTCCTGGACCTCCACCCCGCAGCCCATGACCTTGAGGAGATCGGTGATGATCTCGCTTTTGAAGATCTTGCCGTAGTCGGCTTTCAGGCAGTTGAGGATCTTCCCCCGGACGGGCATGATGCCCTGGAACTCCGCGTCCCGCCCCAGCTTCACCGAGCCCAGGGCGGAGTCCCCCTCCACGATGTACAGCTCCCGGCGGGCCACGTCTTTGGTGCGGCAGTCCACGAACTTCTGCACCCGGTTGGCGATGTCCACGGAGCCTGCCAGGCTCTTGCTCTTGATGGTCAGGCGGGCCTTCTCCCCTGCCTCCCGGCTGCGCTTGCTGATGAGGATCTGCCGGGCGGCCTCCTCGGCGGCCTGGGGGTTTTCCAGAAGGAAGATCTGCAGGTGCTCCCGGAGAAAGTCCGTCATCCCCTCCTGGATGAAGCGGTTGTTCACCGCCTTCTTGGTCTGGTTCTCATAGGAGGTCTGGGTGGAGAAGTTGTTGGAGACGAAGAGGAGGGTCTCCTGCACGTCGGGCCAGGTGATCTTGGCCTCGTTCTTGTTGTACTTGCCGTTCTGCTTCAGCCAGCCGTCCATGGCCGAGAGGAAGGCCGAGCGCATGGCCTTCTCCGGGGCGCCCCCGTGCTCCAGCCAGGAGGAGTTGTGGTAGTGCTCCACAATATGCGACGCCGGGCAGAAGCAGAAGGCGCAGGAGAGTTTGACTTTATAGTCGGGCTTGTCCGGCCGGTCCCGCCCGGTCCGCTCCCCGGACCAGAACTGGATGGGGGTGTGGGGGTGGTCCCCGGCCAGCTCGGCGACGTAGTCGGCGATGCCGTTTTCATAGGTGAAGTCGGTCTCGGTAAAGCCGTGCTCCCCCTGGTCCCGGAAGCGGAAGCGGATGCCGGCGTTCACCACCGCCTGGCGGTGGAGGACGTCGGTGAAGTATTCCCTGGGGATGTCGATCTGGGTAAAGACCTCCAGGTCGGGCAGCCAGGTGATGGTGGTGCCCGTCTTTTTCCGGTCGGCGGGGGCCACCTGCATCTCCCCCACCAGGCTGCCTTTTTCAAAGTGGAGGTCGTACCGCTTGCCGTCCCGGCGGACGGTGACGTCCATGAAGGCGGAGGCGTACTGGGTGGCGCAGGCCCCCAGGCCGTTGAGGCCCAGGGAGTACTCATAGTTGTCCCCGGCGGCGTTGTCGTACTTGCCCCCGGCGTAGAGCTCGCAGAACACCAGCTCCCAGTTGTACTTGCCCACCTTTTCGTTCCAGTCCACGGGGCAGCCCCGGCCGAAGTCCTCCACCTGGATGCGCCCGTCCCGGAAGCGGGTGAGGATGATCTCCCTGCCGTAGCCCTCCCGGGCCTCGTCGATGGCGTTGGAGAGGATCTCGAACACCGCGTGCTCGCACCCCTCCAGCCCGTCGGAGCCGAAGATCACCCCGGGGCGTTTGCGCACCCGGTCGGCCCCCTCCAGCATGGAGATGGAGTCGTTGCCGTATTCCTGTTTGCGTTTTGCCATGGAAGTTCTCCTTGTCCCGGGCAGCGGGGCCGGGGCCGCGCGCGCCGCGAAAATGATTACCCTTTATCATAATCCAATGTTCCGGGGGATGTCAAGGGGTGGGGGTGGAGGGGAGAGAAAACCCCGCCGCCGGGAGAGAAACCGGGCAAAAAGCCTTGCGGCCCTTGGGGAATTTGCTATAATATAAGAAGAGAACTCTCCCACCATCCTGTCAATGGAAACCACCCCCGCCCCCGGCGGGCGGGGCGACCTGCGCCGCGGATGGAACGCCCACGCCGCGGCGAGAGAGGAGGCATTCCCATGAAAAAGAAAGGCAAAATCATTCTCACCGTCGTCCTGGTTCTGGCCATTGCCGCGGCGGTGGCCGCCGCGGCCGCCTTCCGCACCCAGCCGGTGCTGGACCCCCAGGGGGACTACATGGTGCGCATGGCTGCCGTCTGGCCGGAGGAGCCCACCCTGGACAACGGCCACCGGACCGACCGGGTGCTGGTGTCCCTGACCCCTTCGGAGAAGGAGCAGGTCCTGGCCCTTCTGGCGGGGTATGAGAAGAAACTCTCCACCCAGCGGCTGGCCGAGGCCCTCTTCCGCCAGCACATGCCCTTCCTGCCCATCCAGGCCCGGGGGATGGAGCTGGAGTACCCGGCGTGGCTGCAGTTCTCCCTCTACATCGAGAACCGGAACGACCCCGACGATTTCTTCCACCTCATCCTGGGGGACGGCCACGTGCAGCAGCGGACGGAGTACTCCTTCCTGCCCCCCTACTATGACATTCTGAACGACCAGCAGCTCTATCAGGAACTGGACGACCTGCTGGACCTGGCCGGCCGCCAGGCCCAGGAAACGGCGGCCTGACCCCGCCGGAGGGGCCGCCCGCAGGTCTCCTCCACCCCCGCCCTCCCCGGCGGGGGTCGTTTTTTTGAAACGCCAAAACCCCTTGGCCCCCAAGGACTTTCCCAACGGTCGAGGGGGAAAATGGGGGGATTTCCTTGACTTTTCCGGGGGAGAGGGGCTACCATTTGGATGTCTTGCAAGGCACCTTCCTGAAAGGAGTGCGAATCATGGAAAACAAGAAATCCTTTGGCAGCTTCCTCTGCCAGCGGCGGAAGGAGCTGGGCCTGACCCAGAAGGAGCTGGCCCAGCGCCTCTTCGTCACCGACTCCGCCGTGAGCAAGTGGGAGCGGGGCCTGGCCTATCCGGACATCACCCTGCTCCAGAGCATCTGCCAGGTGCTGGAGTGCAGCGAGAAGGAGCTCCTCTCCGCCAGCGAGGACGTGGAGGGCCGCCGGGCCGAGCAGCTGGCGAAAAAGTACCTCCGCCTGTCCCGGAACTATCGGCTGGTCCAGTACATTCTCTACGGCGCCCTCACCGGCGGGTGCCTGCTGGGGAACCTCATCGCCGGCCACAACCTCACCTGGTTCTGGATCGTCCTGGCCGCCGAGGCCATGGTGGCCTCCCTCACCCTCCTCCCGGTCTTTGTGCCGGAGGGGCGGCGGGGGGCGGCCTGCTTCGGGGGCTTTGCCGGGTGCCTGGTGGTCCTGCTGGGGGTCTGCTGCCTGTACACCGGGGGGGACTGGTTCCCCCTGGCCGCCCTGGGGAGCCTCTTCGGCCTGGGGCTGGCCTTCCTGCCCTTGGTGCTGCGGTCCCTCCCCCTGCCGGAGGGCCTGGCCCATCGGAAGGCGGCCCTGTATGTGGGCATCGAGCTGGTCCTCCTCTTCGCCCTGCTGGGGGCGGCCTGCCTGGACAGCCGGGGGACCTGGTTCGTCAGCGCCGTGGTGTGGACCCTCTTCGGGGCGGGGGCCTTCCTGCTGCCCCCGCTGCTGCCCCAGCTCCCCCTCCCCGCCGGCTGGCAGCGGCACAAGGCGTTGGTGTACTTCTCCTGGGAGACCCTGCTCCTCCTCCTGGGCCTGGCCTGGGAGGGGCGGAACGGGGACTTCCCCCTGCCCATGTTGCCCATGGCCCTGCTGTGCCTGACCCTACCCTGGGGCTGGCTGGGGGCGGTGCGGTACCTCCCCGGGAGCCGTTGGGTCCGGGTGGGCCTGGGGCTGGTGTGGACCGGCCTGTGGATCTGGCTGGCCCCCTTCGCCCTGGACCGGGTGCTGCTGGCCTCCGGCTGGATCAGCAGCCAGCCCTATGATCTCCGTCTCCCCTTTGACCTCACCAACTGGGGGGACAGCCAGGTGCTCAGCGCCAACGTGCTGTTTCTCATCATCCTGGGGGCCGTGGCGGCCGGCGGGGTGTGCCTGGCGGTGGGGCTGGCCCGGCGGAGACGGAGATAAAAAAATTCCCCGCCCCTGTCATATTCCCCGGGATTTGTTGACCTTTAGGGCAAAGGGACCATTCCCCTGAGAGAGGAGGGCGTGTTATGGACGACCTGCAGATCATCCAACTGTACTGGGACCGGGACCCGGAGGCCATCGCCCAGACCCACCAGAAGTATGGCCCCTACTGCTTCACCCTGGCCCACCGGATCCTGGCCAGCCGGGAGGACGCGGAGGAGTGCGTCAACGACACCTGGCTCCACGCCTGGAACGGGATGCCTCCCCACCGGCCCAACGTGCTGCGGCTCTTCCTGGCCAAGATCACCCGGCGGGTGGCCCTCAACCGCTGGAAGGCCAGCCAGGCCCAGAAGCGGGGCCAGGGGGAGCTCCCCCTGGTGCTGGAGGAGCTGGCCCAGTGCCTGGCCCAGGAGGGCGACCCGGTGACCGACGCCGCCGTGGCCCGGGAGCTGGGGGAGTGCGTCCGCGCCTTCGTCCGGGCCCTGCCGGCCCGGGAGGGGGACCTCTTCGCCCGGCGGTACTTCTTCACCGAGCCGTTGGAGGACATCGCCGGGGCCTGGGGCCTGTCGGTGAACCACACCGCGGTGCTCCTCTACCGCACCCGGCAGAAGCTGAAGGACCATCTTGCAAAGGAGGGATACCTGTGAACCGTGAAGACCTCTATGAAGCCGCCGGCCACATCGAAGAGGACATCCTGGCCCGCAGCGAAGGCCCCCGCCGCCCCCGGCGGGGCCGCTGGCTGGGGGTGGCGGCGGCGGTGGTGGCCCTGGCCGTGGTGGGGGGCGTGCTCCTCTGGCCGGGGGGGAGCCCCCTGGTCACCACCGCCTACGCCGTCCGGGAGGCGGCCTATCCGGAAACCGTGGCCTATCCCAACGAGGAGGACTACCTCGACCCGGCCACCGGCATCCTGGACGACGCCTTTTCTGAGGCCTACGACGCCTGGTGGGCCAGCCGCCAGGCCCGGCAGCAGCCGGAGGGGTACGCCGACTCCCTGGCGGCCTTTTGGGAGAAGTGCCTCCCCGCCCTGCTGGGGGGCCAGGCGGGGGAGAACGCCGTGTGCTCCCCCCTGAACCTCTACCTGGCCCTGGGGATGCTGGCGGAGCTCACCGCCGGGGACACCCGGCAGCAGATTTTGGACCTGCTGGGGGCCGAGAGCCTGGAGGCCCTCCGGACCCAGGCCCGGCAGGTGTGGCAGGGGCACTACTGGCAGGACGGCATCTCCGCCAGCACCCTGGCCAGCTCCCTGTGGCTGGAGGAGGGGCTGCCCTTCCGGGAGGACCCCCTGGACACCCTGGCGGAGGCCTACTACGCCTCCACCTACCAGGCCGACCTGGGGTCGGAGGAGGGGAACCAGGCCCTCCAGACCTGGCTCCGGGACCAGACGGGGGGCCTGCTGGAGGACCAGGCGGGGTCGGTTACCCTGAGCCCCGACACCCTGCTGGCCCTGGCCACCACCCTGTATTTCCAG
The DNA here is from genome assembly GCA_019115545.1 of Candidatus Evtepia faecavium. Classification (GTDB taxonomy): domain Bacteria; phylum Bacillota; class Clostridia; order Oscillospirales; family Oscillospiraceae; genus Evtepia; species Evtepia faecavium. The sequence continues at coordinate 1,409 of DXDK01000133.1, read as the reverse complement.
GACCGGTGGGCCCAGGAGTTCCCCAAAAGCACCACCCAGCCGGGGACCTTCCACGCCCTGGCGGGGGACCAGACCTGTGACTTCCTCCGCAGCGACTGGACGGAGACCTACTACTGGGCCGACCACTTCGCCGCCGTGGGGAAGGACCTGGTCAGCGGGGGGACCATGTGGTTCCTCCTCCCCGATGAGGGGGTGGCGGCGGAGGACCTGCTCACCGACCCCCAGACGGCGGCCTTCCTCCAGGCCGGCGGGGCCTGGGAAAACCAGCGGGACCTGGTGGTCCACCTGGCCATCCCCAAGTTTGACCTGTCCGCCCGGACCGACCTGACCCAGGGCCTCCGGGAGATGGGGCTCACCCAGGTGCTGGACCCCGGCGAGGCCGACTTCTCCCCCCTGACGGAGGAGCCCCTCTGGCTGGGCCAGGCCCGGCAGGACGTGCGGGTGGCCATCGACGAGGAGGGGGTCACCGCCGCGGCCTACACCGTCATGGAAATGGCCGGGGCCACCGCCCCGCCGGAGGAGGAAGTGGACTTCGTCCTGGACCGGCCCTTCCTCTTCGCCGTCACCAGCCAGGACGGGCTGCCCCTGTTCGTGGGCATCGTCCATCAGCCGGGGTGAGGGATGCCCCGCAACGGAACAAAAAACAGCCGCCCATGGGGCGGCTGTTTTTTTGCGGGGGGAAGGGGGCTCAGAGGCCCGCGGCGGAGAAGGTGGCCGTCACCACCTGGACCTGGCCCAGGCCGGTGAGGTTCTCCGGGGTGAAGTAGTCCTCCAGGGTGAGGGCGGCCAGGGCGTCGTTGTCCCCGTCCTCCCCATAGACCAGCAGGGCCAGGGGGATGGGCACATCCTCCTGGATGGGCTGGGCCTGGGAGAGGAAGAGTTTCACCCGGGCGCCGGCGGCCTCCGCGCCGGAGAGGGGGCCGGCGCCCCCCGCCTGCAGGCTGCCGTCATAGAGGGTCCGGGTGACGACGGCCCCGCTGTCCTCCAGCTGGAGGGTGACCAGCCCCTCCCCCTGGGGGGGCAGGACGAGGCCGGCGGAGACCTCCTCGGCGCTCTGCCAGGCGCCGTCCTCCCCCAAACGGTAGACCTGGACATAGAGGGCCAGGTCTTGCTCCGGGTTCTGGAAGGTGAAGGCTGCGGCGTTGTCCTGGGTCAGTTCATAGGCTTGCAGCAGGGTTTCCTCCTGCGCCGTGGGCGTGTAGGGGGCCAGGGTGTACGCCGCCGCCTCCTGGGGCGCGTCGGCGGCAGGCGCCTGGCCGGAGCAGGCGGCCAGGGGCAGGAGAAGGGCCAGGGGAAGCAGGAACCAGAGGGGGTGTTTCCGTTGCATGGGGGTTCTCCTTTCTGTCTCAGGTCAGGGGAGGGGTTACAGGGTCTCCGAGAAGGTCACCGTCACCGCCTGGACCAGGTCC
>DXDK01000023.1 GCA_019115545.1 Candidatus Evtepia faecavium | reverse complement strand
CCTCGGGGCGCAGCGCCCCGGGGGGCCCGCCTGCCCGGCGGGGGCCCTGCTTTCTTTATAAGAAAGCAGGGGGAAAGAATCGCAGGGCTCCGCCCTGCACCCGGGGATTAAAGCCGCTCGCTGCTCGCTCGCTCTGTTTTGGGGATAGAGACGCAGCAGGGCGGTCGTGGGTTTTGATGCTGCCCATGTACGGGCCCTGATTTGGGGACTTTCTTTTGAGAGATTTTCTTTTGCTGGATTTTTTGCAGAGCAATATCCAGTTAAAACATATTCTCCGAATATGCGTATCCAAATCTGGTCTGGTGAACCTGAGACAGAAAGAGACCGTTCCAGAGGCCACTGACGCAAAAGATGGAGCGAGCCCCAGCGAGCGGTTTTATCCTAGGGGGTGCAGGGGGTTCCCCCCTGCGACTCTTTGCGTCCGGGCTTTCTCTAGAGAAAGCCTGGATCCCCGCCCCGGATAGGGGCGGGTGACCACGTCGCAGGGGCTAACCTGCGCCGGACCCAACGGTACCGCGTACCGATGCCGGCCGGGCCCCGCCCGGCCCCCCTCAACCCAGCAGCGCCGCCAGCTCCGCCGGCAGCCCTGCCTCCAGGGCGACCCCCACCCCGGTGACGGGCTGCCGCAGGCGGATGGCCGCCGAGTGGAGGGCAAACCGGTCGGGGAGCTCCTCCGTCTCCGCCCCGTAGAGGAAGTCCCCCACCAGGGGGCAGCCCAGGTGGGCCAGGTGGACCCGGATCTGGTGGGTGCGCCCGGTGTCCAGCGCCAGGCGCACCAGGGCCCGCCCCCGGCCGGTGGCCAGGACCTCATAATGGGTCCGGGCGGGAGCCCCCTGGGGGCTCACTTCCCGCTTCAGCACCGACCCCGGGGCCCGGGCGATGGGGGCCTCCACACACCCCCGCCGGGGGACGGGGACCCCCTCACACACCGCCAGGTAGGTCCGCCGGAGCTCTCCCGCCTGGAGCTGGGCCTGGAGCCCCTCATGGGCGTGGGCGTGCTTGGCCACCGCCATCAGCCCCGAGGTCCCCCGGTCCAGGCGGTTCACCGGGTGGAAGGCGGCAACGAGCCCCTGGTCCCGGTAGTGGGCCATCAGGAAATTGGCCAGGGTGTCCCCGTGGTGCCCCTGGCTAGGGTGGACGGGGACGCCCCCCGCCTTGTCCACGATGAGCAGGTCCTCGTCCTCATAGCGGATGTCCAGGGGGCCGGGGACGGGGGGGATCTGGTCGCTCCCCGCCGGGTCCCCCACGTCCACCGCCAGGACCTGGCCCCGCCGGGCCACGGCGGTGGTGAACACCGGGACCCCGTCCAGGAGGATCCGTCCCGTTTTCGCCCGGCGCACCCCGGCGGCGGAGAGGCCCAGCTCCCGCCGGAGCAGGGTCTCCGCCGTCTTTCCCGCCTGGTCCGCCCCGATGGGCAGCGTCAGCCAGCGCATGGATGGGCCTCCTCTCTTTCTCTGGTATTTCTCAAAAATCTGTGGTACACTGGGGCCGGAACATTCCGCGCCGTCCAGGCGCCCCTGCCGCGGCGCTTCCTGTTCTGCCCCCTGTTGGGCCGGCGCAGTCCCCAACGGGCGGCAGCGCGCCAAATACCATTCCACAAAGCCGCCAGGGCCCGCCCCTGCCCCGGAACCATCGCCGGGGCCCCGGCCAGCATGGCCCTGGCCCAGACAAAGGAGGTAACCCCATGAACGCCATCATCCTCTACGGCAGCCGCTACGGCACCGCCCAGAAATATGCCCAGCTTCTCTCGGAGCAGACGGGCATCCCCGCCGTCTCCTGGCAGGAGATGCGGGACTTCAGCCCCTTTGACACCATCGTCTACATCGGCAGCCTCTACGCCGGCAAGACCACGGGCCTGGCCAAGGCCGTCCGCCACTTCCCCACCGACCACCCCTTCCGGCTGCTGGTGGCCACGGTGGGCCTGTCCGACCCCGCCGTGGAGGACAACCTCCTGCGCATCCGGGAGGCCCTGGCCCAGGAGCTCTCCCCGGCCATCTTCGTGCGCACCACCCACGTCCACCTGCCCGGGGCCATCGACTATTCGGTCCTGTCCACCCACCACCGGATCATGATGAAGGGGCTGTGCATCCTCCTCCGCCGCCAGCCCCCGGAGGACCGCTCGGCGGACAGCCAGGTGATCCTGGACAGCTATGGCAAATCCCTGGACCACACCGACCCCGCCGCCCTGGCGCCCATTCTGGAGTGGCTGGCGAAGGTCTGAATCCTGCCCATTATACCCCAAACCCAGCCCGCTGACAACGCCTGCCAGCGGGCTGGGGCCTGTTTTCCAAACTCCTCCTTGCCATCCCCCCGGGGCATGGAGTATAATAGAGGAGTATTTCTTGTAACTTTATGCAGGATTGGAGGGAGCTTCGTGGCCAAACTCATCGGCATCTACATCCACATCCCCTTCTGCAAGAGCAAGTGCGACTACTGCGACTTCTATTCCCTGGCCGGCCGGGAGGAGGAGATGGACCGCTACCAGCGGGCCCTGCTCACCCACCTGCGGTCCTTCGCCCCCCAGCTGAAGGGGCGGGTGGTGGACACCATCTACTTCGGCGGCGGCACCCCCTCCTATTACGGGGAGAAGCGGCTGCGGGAGATCCTGGCCCTGCTCCAGCGGCTGTGCACCGTCAGCCGCCAGGCGGAGATCACCGTGGAGTGCAACCCCGACAGCGTGGACGGCCGGGCCATGGCCCGCCTGCGCCGGGCGGGGGTGAACCGCATCTCCCTGGGGGCCCAGTCCGCCGACCAGGACCAGCTGCGGTGCGTCCACCGGGTCCACTCCCCCAAGCAGGTCACCCAGGCGGTGGCCGACATCCGCCGGGCTAAGGTGGAAAACCTCAGCCTGGACCTGATCTATGGCCTGCCCGGCCAGACCCTGGCCTCTTGGGAGGACACCCTCCACAAAGCCGTGGCCCTGGGGCCGGAGCACATCTCCTGCTACGGCCTGAAGCTGGAGGAGGGCACCCCCCTGGCCCGCCAGGCCGCCCTGGGGCTGGACCTGCCCGACGAGGACCAGCAGGCCGACCTCTACCTCCGGGGGGTGGAGCTGCTCCGCCAGAGCGGCTACCGGCAGTACGAGATCTCCAACTTCGCCAAGCCGGGGAAGGAGTCCCGCCACAACCTGAAATACTGGACCGGGGGGGAATACGTGGGCTTCGGTCCCGGGGCCCACTCCTACTTCAACGGCCAGCGGTATGCCTATGCCCGGGACCTGGAGGGGTACATCCGGTCGGTGGCCGCCGGCGCCGTCCCCCGGGAGGACCCCCAGCCCATCCCGCCCCCGGAGCAGGCCCGGGAATACCTTCTGCTCCAGATGCGCACCCTCCGAGGCATCGAGGAGTGGGAGTACCGGCGAAAGTTCGGCCTGAACTTCGAGCCCATCGCCCGCCGCCTGGAGTTCTTCGAGGGGCACCGGTGGGTGGAGCAGTCCGGCCACCGGTGGCACTTCACCCCCCAGGGCTTCCTGCTGTCCAACACGTTGATTTTAGACCTCCTGGAGGCCCAGTCAGGCACCATCCAGGAGCAGAAATACTGGAAGGCCTTCCTCGGCGGCGCCGGGAGCCCTCTGGACCCATCCCATCCCGGAAAGGAGACCCCTTGACCCCATGAAATACATCCTCATCATCGGGGACGGCATGGCCGACAACCCCGTCCCCCAGCTGCAGAACCAGACCCCCCTCCAGCACGCCGCCATCCCTATGATGGACGCCCTGGCCGCCAAAGGCGAGGTGGGCAGCGTGGTCAACTGCCCCGCCGGCCTCCCCGCCGGCAGCGACACCGCCATCCTCTCCATCTTCGGGGCCGACCCCAACCTGTGCTACACCGGCCGCTCCCCCCTGGAGGCCGCCGCCACAGGCATCCAGCTCCAGCCCGGGGACGTGTCCTACCGGTGCAACATGGTGGCCCTGGAGGACGGCGATCTGCCCTTTGAAGAGAAGAAGATCCTCTCCCACTCCGGCGGGTCCATCGAGGGGGAGCAGTCCATCCAGCTGGTCACCGACCTCTTCCAGGACCCCGCCTTCGCCGCGGCGGCCCAAAAGGCGGGGATGGTGGTCCACCCCGCCCCCTCCTTCCGGCACATCGCCGTGCAGTCCGGGGCCTCCATCGCGGGGATCTCCCTGCTGCCCCCCCACGACCACCTGGGGGAGGTCATCGGCCCCCTGCTCCCCTCGGGGAACGATAACGCCGCCGTGCTCCGGGCGCTGATGAAGCTGGCCCACCAGGTGCTGGACCACCACCCCATCAACCAGCAGCGCCGGGCGGAGGGGAAGCTCCCCGCCAACGGGGTGTGGTTCTGGGCCGAGGGCAGCGCCGTGGCCCTGGAGTCCTTCTGGGACAAGTACCACAAAACCGGCACCGTCATCTCCGCCGTGCCCCTGTGCTTTGGCATCGCCCGGCTCTCCGGCCTGGACATCCGGGAGGTGGAAGGGGCCACCGGCGAGCTGGACACCAACTACGAGGGCAAAGTGGCCGCCGCCCTGGAGGAGCTGCGCAGCGGCAAGGACTTCGTGGCCATCCACGTGGAGGCCCCCGACGAGTGCACCCACAACGGGGACCTGCCCGGCAAGCTCCAGGCCATCCAGTGGCTGGACAGCCGGGTGGTGGGCCCCCTCACCCAGGCCCTGGACCAGGAGGGCACCGACTACCGCCTGCTGATCCTCTCCGACCACAAGACCCTCACTTCCACCCGGGGGCACGACGGCGACCCCGTCCCCTATCTCCTCTACGACAGCCGGAAGGACACCGGCCTGGGGCTGCCCTATTGCGAGGCCTCCGGGGAGAAGGGGCCGGCCTATCCCGCCGGGGCCAAGGTGCTGATGAACAAGCTCTTTGCCCTGGACGGCGCCCAATCAACCCTGTGAAACCAAAAATTTATCATACTAGGGAGGAACCAAACCATGGAGAAAACCGCCTTTTCCCCTGCTGACATCCTGCTGCCCTACGACTGCGGCCTGACCAAGTGGGCCGTGGTGGCCTGCGACCAGTACACGTCCCAGCCGGAGTACTGGGAGCGGGTGGACCAGTACGTGGGCGACGCCCCCTCCACCCTCCGCCTCATCCTGCCCGAGAGCAAACTGGAGAGCGACGGGGTGGACCAGGAGATCCAGAAGATCCACGCCACCATGGAGCAGTACCTCCAGGAGGAGCGCCTGCGCCCGGTGGAGGACGCCATGCTCTTCGTGGAGCGCAAGCTGGCCAACGGCAAGACCCGCCTGGGCCTGCTGGGCAAGCTGGACCTGGAGGAGTACGACTATTCCAAGGGCTCCGGCACCCCCATCCGGGCCACCGAGGGCACCGTCCTCTCCCGCATCCCCCCCCGGATGAAGGTCCGGGAGGGGGCCCCCATCGAGCTGCCCCACATCATGGTCCTCATCGACGACCCCGACAAGAAGATCATCGAGCCCCTCACCAAGGACGTCAACCGCAAGCAGATGTCCAAGGTGTACAGCGTCACCCTCATGGAGAACGGCGGCCGGATCACCGGCTCCCTGCTGAGCAAGTTCCAGGCCCAGAAGGTCCAGGAGGCCCTGGCCCAGCTGGGGGACCCGCAGCGGTTTGAGGAGTTCTACCACGCCCCCGGCAAGCCCGTGCTCACCTATGCCATGGGGGATGGCAACCACTCCCTGGCCACCGCCAAGGCCTGCTGGGAAAAGCTCAAGCCCACCCTCTCCCCTGAGGAGCGGGAGACCCACCCCGCCCGGTACGCCCTGGTGGAGCTGGTGAACCTCCACGACGACTCCCTGGAGTTCGAGCCCATCCACCGGGTGGTCTTCGGGGTGGAGCCCAAGAAGCTCCTGGAGGCCTTCCTGGCCGCCTACCCCGGCGCCCACTACGGCGAGGGGGAGGGCCACCAGATCACCTATGTCCTGGCCGGGGAGCGGGGCACCGTCACCGTCCCCAACCCCACCGCCCAGCTGGCCGTGGGCACCCTGCAGAACTTCCTGGACCAGTACCTGGAGGCCAACGGCGGCAAGGTGGACTACATCCACGGGGAGGACGTGGTGGAGCAGCTGGCCAGCCAGCCCGACAGCATCGGCTTCCTCCTGCCCGCCATGGGCAAGGACCAGCTCTTCCCCACGGTGATCTTTGACGGGGCCCTGCCCCGGAAGACCTTCTCCATGGGGGAGGCCCACGACAAGCGCTTCTACCTGGAGGCCCGCAAGATCAAGTGAGCCAGACCACCCTCGCCGCCCCCGCTAAGCTGAACCTCACCCTGGACATCCTGGGCACACGGCCCGACGGGTACCACGAGATGGAGATGGTGATGCAGTCGGTCTCCCTGTGTGACGAGGTCCGCCTCCACCTGGGCTTCCCCGGGGGGATCCGGGCCGAGTCCGGCCTGCGCTACCTCCCCAACGACAGGAGCAACCTGGCCGTGGCCGCCGCCCTGGCCTTCCGCCGGGCCACGGGGCAGAGCTGGCAGGATCTGCGCATCTCCCTCACCAAGCGCATCCCCGTCTGCGCCGGCACCGCCGGGGGCAGCAGCGACGCCGCCGCCGTCCTCCGGGGGCTCAACGCCCTCACCGGGGCCGGCCTGTCCCCTCAGGAGCTGGCCCGGCTGGGGGCGGAGGTGGGGTCCGACGTGCCCTACTGCGTCCTGGGGGGCACCGCCCTGGCCCGGGGCCGTGGGGAGCTCCTCTCCCCCCTGCCGGACCTGCCCCCCTGCGTCTTCGTGCTGTGCAAGCCCCGGTTTTCCATCTCCACCCCCGCCCTCTTCCGGGCGTGGGACAAGGCCAAACGCCACCTCCGGCCGGACACCCAGGGGGTCCTGGCCGCCCTGGCGGCCGGGGACCTGGCCGCCCTGGCCCAGCGGATGTTCAACGTCTTTGAGGCCGTCCTTCCCCCCCACCAGCGCCGGGACATTGAGGGGATCAAGACCACCCTCCTCCAGGCCGGGGCCCTGGGGGCCGCCATGAGCGGCAGCGGGCCCACGGTCTTCGGCCTGTTCTCCCGGGAGGAACTGGCCCAGGCCGCTGTCCACCGCCTCCGGGAGGACTACAGCGAGGTCTTCCTGGCCCATCCTCTCCCCGCCCACGCCCCTGGGGAGGGCCTGGTATAAAATCCAAAAACACCGTCCATACTCTGTACAACAACAGCGATGGGCGGTGTTTTTTATGCGTATCCTCTCCTCCTTCCCCTGGCGCCGGGCGGCGGCCCTGTTCTGCGCCTGCCTGGTGTGCACGGCCCTCTGGGCCGAGGCCGCCCAGGGCCGCCTGGCCGAGCAGGTGATCCGCCTCCACGTCCTGGCCAACTCCGACAGCCAGGCCGACCAGGCCCTGAAGCTCCACGTCCGGGACCAGGTGCTGGAGGAAACCCAGCGCCTGCTGGCCCCGGCCCAGGACGCCGCCGGGGCGGCGGACCTCCTCCGGGCCAATCTGGACGGCCTCACCCAAACCGCCCAGGCCGCCGTGGCGGCGTGGGGGTACGACTACCCCGTCTCCGTCCGCCTGGAGGAGACCTGGTTCCCCACCCGGCAGTACCAGGGCGCGGCCCTCCCCGCGGGGGACTACCTGGCACTGCGGGTGCTCATCGGGGCGGCGGCGGGGCACAACTGGTGGTGCGTGGTCTTCCCCTCCCTCTGCCTGCCGGCGGTGAGCGAAACCGCCCAGCCCGCCGCCGCCCTGACCCAGGAGAACTACGCCCTCATCACCGAGGAAGACGCCGGGTACACCTTCCGCTTCCACCTGGTGGAGTGGTGGGAAGGGCTGAAACACTGGCTGGCGGAAGAGTAAACCGCCTTGCGCCCGGCGGGCGGTTGTGGTAGAGTAAAGGCAGAGATCCCCAACGGAAAGGAGTGCCACCTATGACCTTTACCTGGACCACCATCCGCGTCCGTGACCTGGACCAGAGCCTGGCCTTCTACCACGACCTGCTGGGCCTGCCCATTCAGGAGCGCTTCGGTCCCCCGGGCCACGAGATCGCCATGCTGGGCCCCGAGGAGGGCACCCGGCTGGAGCTCATCGCCGCCGGAGAGGACCTGCCCTCCCCGCCGGCCCCCACCCTCTCCCTGGGCTTTGCCCCGGAGGATATGGGGCAGCTCCTGGCCGCCCTGGAGGCCCGGGCCATCCCCACCCGGCCCATGTCCCCCAACCCCTCCCTCCAGTTCTACTTCCTGGACGATCCCGACGGGTACACCGTCCAGCTGGTGGAGTACAGATGACCCTGGCAACGGCAAAAGACCGGGCGCAGCCTTCCTCTGCGCCCGGTCTTTTCTCTCGGGGTTTCCTCTTTTATCCGTGCCGCCGTCCCTGCATCTCCGTGACGGTGAGGCAGAACACGCAGGTCCGCGCCAGGACCCCCTCGGGGAAGGTCCAGTCCGGCCGGCCGGTGTACTGGGCCATGATCACCTGGAGCCCGGCGGACTTTTCCGCCGGGGTGGTGAGCTCGGCGATGGTCCCCTCCCCCACCACGCTCTCGTAGGCGAAGGAGAAGTCGCAGGCCTTCTCATTGGGCTTCAGGGTGTGGTTCCGGTCCAGCTCGAAGCCGGCGTAGGCCAGGCGGCGGCACAGGTCCACCTTCCGCCCGGCGGCGGCGCTGTGGAAGTAGAACTTGGCTTCCTCCCCCTCCCGGACATAGCCGAAGCTCAGGGGGACGATGTAGGGGTGGGTGCCGTCGGCAAAGGCCAGGCGGATGCAGTCGCAGCCCCGGATGATGGCATCCATCTCCGCCGGCGCGGTGACGGCCAGGTCTTTTCTTCTCATTTCCATGGGGATACCCTCCTTATTGCTCTGTGGTCTCTCCATTATACCCGGACGGGGGGAGATTGTCAAAGACGGGAAAAGGAAAAGAGACAGCCCGGAAGCTGTCTCTTTTGTGTTGGCGTTACCTATTTTCCCGGTTCGTCTCCAAACAAGTATCTTCGGCGCAAGTGAGCTTAACTTCCGTGTTCGGGATGGGAACGGGTGGACCCTCACTGCAATCAACACCAACTGCTGCCTTGCGGCAGGCTATTCAATTTTGCCTTATCCAGATAAGGCTTGGTGACCCGTACGGGAATCGAACCCATGTTTGCGGCGTGAGAGGCCGCCGTCTTAACCGCTTGACCAACGGGCCGTTGGTACACCTTCAGGGACTCGAACCCTGGACACCCTGATTAAGAGTCAGGTGCTCTACCAGCTGAGCTAAAGGTGCATACTTTCTTGTGAACAAGAAAGTATGCAAAGAAAACTTTCATGGGGCTCGGTTTCGATACGCTTGTGAGTTACAAACGCTCGAGAACTCCACGGCCATAGCACCGTTTCCTGCCTACTCTTGTTCCAAGAGAAAAGGGGCAACGCACCCTCAAAACCGAACAAAGTAACTTCCATATGTCCTGCAAGCGCCTGCATCCTTCGCTTGAGCCTTGCGTTTCAAGGTCAAGCCCTCGGCGGATTAGTACCGGTCAGCTCCATACATTACTGCACTTCCACCTCCGGCCTATCTACGACATAGTCTACGTCGCGCCTTACTCCTTA
>DXDK01000132.1 GCA_019115545.1 Candidatus Evtepia faecavium | reverse complement strand
GCCTGGGCCTGTTCAGGGTCCCAGCCGGCCTCCACCAGGGCGGCGGCGTGGTCGTCCAGGTGGTCCTGGAGCTCCTGGGCCACCGCCTGCTTTTCTTTGGCTGTGGCGTGGCGAAGGCAAGCGCAGACGGCGTTGGTGTAGTCGCGGTACGAGGGCATAGAGGGCACCTCCTCTCGTTGGGAATGTCATGGCAGCCTCCCGTGCCCCCACAGGGAGAAGCCGTCGCCGGTTAGCTGATCCAATGGCTGTCCGGCCTCATCCAGCAGGGTGACGGTGTAGTCGGTGTTGGTTTCGGCCTCTACCTGCGGGGGAAGGTCAGCCCAAACCCAGAAATAGCGGTAGGCGAAGGGACTTTCCTCCAGGGGCACCGTGCCAGACCACAGGGTCCCGTTTTCTGGAGCGAGGGTCACGGTGACGGCCTCTGGCTGGTCCGTGATTCCCACGAGCAGTTGAAAACGGGGGACATTGTCCTCGCCATCCAAGATCAGCTGGGCGCAGCGGAGGGGGACCCCTTCCTGGCCCTGGTCATACAGCGGTTGGTCGGGGTCCAGGGTGAGCAGGCTGTGGCCTGCATACCCCAGGCGGGATAGGACGTGCTGGGGGAAGGGGACCACCATCAAGACATCTTGGTTTCCCAGGAGGAAGAGGTCGGTGTCGTCCATAGAGACGGTGTCCAGCAGGGTGGTCTGCTGGGTGGCCTCCCGCCGCTCTGCCTCCCGGATGGTCTGAGCGGGGGTAAAGGCGGGCCGGTTGCTCAACAGATACAGGGCCGCCAAGAGGAGCAGCGCCAGCAGGGCCAGGCCGCTCCAGAGGAAGGCCCGCTGTTTTCCGGTGAAGCAATGGCGTTTCATGGGCTCACCTCCTGCCAGGGAAGGGGGATCTCCCACGTGATATGGGTGCCGTTTCGCGCCAGCTGGGCGGTGGGGACGACGCCCCAGGAGAGCTCCGGCAGACGGTATAGGGCGAAGCAACGGCAACCCTGGGTGTCGCTTGTGGGAGAGTAGGAGAAGATCATTTCCCCGCCGGCGGAAAAGGTCAAATACTGGGCGGCGTCACTGGGAAAATGGAAGGGATCCTCGCTGTAGCTGACGGCGCAGACATAGGCGTCGTAGCTGCCGGTGTCGTTCTCCGTTACCCCCATGGCATAGACGGAGAGGGTGGTACCGCCGGGGAGGGCGGCCTGTAAGTCCAAAGGGGTCAGGGCGGGAAGTTCCTCCCGATGCCAGTCAAAGGACAGGGGGTCCTGTTTGGCCTGATGATAGAAGTAGAGGTCCATGACAGGCTCCCGCAGCCAGGACACGGCCAGGAGCAGGGCGATGAGAAGCACGCAGCCTGCCACTCGGGAGAGCATCCACCACCGAAGAGGAAATTCCCGGTCCAGGGCCTGCCCCACCTCCTGAGCCTCCCCCATGGCCTCCAGGGCGTGGGCCTGGGCCTGTTCAGGGTCCCAGCCGGCCTCCACCAGGGCGGCGGCGTGGTCGTCCAGGTGGTCCTGGAGCTCCTGGGCCACCGCCTGTTTCTCTTTGGCCGTGGCGTGGCGGAGGCAGGCGCAGACGGCTTGGGTGTAGTCACGGTAGGGGGTCATATCGATCACCTCGTTTCCGAGAGGGGGTAGGAGGCATAGCCCCAGTGGCCGGTCAGGTCATAGGTACACAGAGTGCGGCCGGTTTGGTCCAGCACCAGCAGCTGGTCCGGGGTGAGGTGGATGGCGTCCCCGGGCAGGGTGACCTCCGTCCAGAAGCGCCCCTTCTCCGCCCCGGCCTGGACGATTGCGGCGGTGAGCTCCGGGCTGTCGTAGGAGGAGGAAGTCGCTGTCCCGGTATAGTGGGCCACCACGGAGGCGGCCCCTGGGAGGTCCACCCAGCCGAAGAGCAGGAGGTGAGAGTCCTGGCTCTCCGGGTCCCAAACGTGGAGGCCGCCGGCGCGGACCCCTTCCGGGTCCCGGGTGCAGTCCACCACAAGGAGGGGATGGCCATTGTTCCGCCAGTCATAACGGAGACTGGGGCGGAAGGGGGTGACCATCAGCACCTGGTCATTTCGGGAGAAGTAGAGGGGCAGGTTTCCCACCGACCGTTCCAGCACCAGCTGGGTGCGTCCGGTGGCGGCGTGGAACTCCGCGGCCCGGAGGGCCTGGCCCGGGGTGAAGCAGAGGAAGTGCCCCGCCATCAGCACCACCACCAGGAGGGCGGCCGTCAGGGACCAGACCAGGGTCTTTTTCCGGCGGGGCCAAGGGACGCGCTTGGGTTTCATGGCAATACCTCCTCCCAGGGCAGGGAAATGTCTAGGGCAAAGGACGTGTCCAGGTACTGGTAGTGGAGGGTGATGTTCTGGCCGGCGAAGTCGCCGCTGGCCTCGATGACGGAATAGGTGGCGTTGCAATTCTGATGGGTGGTGCCGGAGAGGGGCAGGCCGGTGGGGAAGGGGACAAAGAGGTCTTCCTCGGTGCCCTGGGTGGTCACCCACAGTTCGCCCAGCAGCAGGGGGGTGCTCCGGAAGGGATTCCTATGGTAGAGAACAGTGTAGAGATCGGCGGAATAATACCCTTCCTGGGGCAGCTCCCGCAGCCCCACTCCGTAGAGGGAGAGAACGGTCCCGTCATAGATCTCCCACTGGACATCCAGGGGGACCAAGGGAGGGGGTTCCTCAAAGTGGGCAGCGGCGTAGGCGGCGGGATCCCACCGGGCCTGGAGGCTTCCTGCCGCCCCTGCCACGGCGGGGAAGAGGAAGGGCAGGGCCACGGCGATGGCCAGCACCAGCGCCGCCAAAGACAGCCGGGAGAGCACCAGCCACCGAAGAGGAAATTCCCGGTCCAAAGCCCGCCCTACCTCTTTGGCCTCCCCCATGGCGTCCAGGGCGTGGGCCTGGGCTTCCTCAGGGTCCCAACCGGCCTCCACCAGGGCGTCGGCGTGGTCGGCCAGGTGGTCCTGGAGTTCTTGGGCTACGGCATCCCTCTCATTGGGGGTGGCGTGGCGGAGGCAGGCGCAGACGGCTTAGACATAGGACACCTGCCGGGTGTAGACACGGAAGGGTGGGTCCATAGGGGTCACCTCCTGGAAAGGAATACCTCGAGGTTCTATGGATATTATACATAGAATCTCGAGGTATGTCAAGAAAAAAGCAGCCAGCCTGCGAAGGCAGGCTGGCTGCTGCATTACCGGCTTTTCCGAAACAGGAGGGAGACGAAGAACCACACCGCCAGCAGCAGGGTGATGGAGGCGCCGGTGGAGGCCCCCAGGTAATAGGACACCAGCAGCCCCCCGATGCCGCACACCAGCCCCCCCACCACGGAGACCAGGTGGTACTGGGGCAGGTTCCGGGCCACGTTCCGGGCCGCTGCCCCGGGGAGGACCAGCAGGGCGTTGATCACCAAAAGGCCCACCCAGGTCATGGTGATGGTCACCACCACGGCGATGGCGGCGGTGAAGAGGAAGTTCTTCCACACCACCCGGATGCCCCGGCTGTCCGCCAGGGCCTGGTGGACGGAGGAGAGCATCATGGGGTTGAAGGAGGTGACCCACAGGATCACCACCCCCAGGAGGATGAGAGCCAGCAGGCCGATCTCCCCCGGGGCCACGCTGAGGATGTCGCCGATGAGGAGGTTGTTGAACTTGGTGAAACTCTGCCCCCCCAGGGTGCTCAGGAAGATGCCCAGGGCCACCGCCGCGGAGGAGAAGACGCTGATGGCCGTGTCGCTGGCCATGTGGGTCTTCTGCCGGATGAGGGTGAACAGCAGGGCAATGACCACGGCAAAGACCACCGCTGCCCCCACAGGCTCTGCCAGGCCGCACAGGGCCCCGATGGCCATGCCCGTGAAGGCAGAGTGCCCCAGGGCGTCGGAGAAGAAGGCCATGCGGCTCTCCACCACCATGGTGGACAGCAGGCCGAAGAGGGGGGTGACCACCAGCACCGCCAGCAGGGCGTTTTTCATGAAGAGCATGGTGTCCGGGGCGGCCCACTCAAAGGGCAGCCAGGAGACCAGCCAGTACCAGAAGGTCATTGCTCCGCCCCCCCTTTCTCCCCCAAATCCAGGTGGAACACCGAGCGGAACTCCGGGGAGGCCAGCACCGCCCCCGGGGGGCCGATGCGCAGGATCTCCTGCTGGAGCAGGATCACCTTGTCGGCGTAGTGCCGCAGGGTGGAGAAGTCGTGGGTGGAGAAGAGGATGGACAGGTCGTACTTCTGCCGGATCTCGTCCAGCATGTCCAGCACCAGGTGCTCGCCCCCCACGTCCACCCCGGACAGGGGCTCGTCCAGGATGAGGATCTGGGGAATGGGCTCCAGCGCCAGGGCCAGGAGGACCCGCTGGAGCTCCCCCCCGGAGAGGGTGCCGACGCGCTTGTAGAGCAGGGACTCCCCGTGGACCCGGGCCAGGCACTCGGCCACCTTCTCCCGGAGGTACCCGGGGACGGGGAGGAACACCGGCCAGCGGCTGATGGCGGCGGCGAAGAAGTCCAGGACGCTGATGGGGTAGCCCCGGTCAAAGCTGGGGCTCTGGGGGACGTAGCCGATCTTGGGGTGGGCGGGGTAGCCCCCCGCCAGGTGGAACTGGATGGTGCCGTCGTAGGGCATCTGCCCCAGAATGCTCCGGAACAGGGAGGACTTCCCCGCCCCGTTGGGGCCGATGAGGGCCACGATCTCCCGGCAGTTGAGCTGGAAGGTGATGTTCCGAAGGATGCTCTCCCCCTCCAGGGTGATCCCCAGGTTCTGGACCTGGAGGCGGCAGTTGCCCGGCCGGGCGGGCATGGGGATGCGGTTGTGGGGTCGTTTGGCGGTTCTCATAGGTATGCCTCCCGCAGGGTGTCGACGTTGGCTTGCAGCAGCTCCAGGTACAGGGCGATGCCGGGGGGATCCTCCCGGGCGGTCATCATCAGGTCCAGGGGATAGACGGCCACCCCGCACTCCCGGTGGATGATCTGGGCGGTGGCGTCCGCCCCGCTGACCTCGGTGAAGATGGCGGGGAGCTGGTGGGTCTGGATCTCCGCCACGATCCCCGCCACCTCCCGGGCGGAGGCCTCGCTCCCCGCCTCCTCCTCGATGGCCCGGAGGATGGTGAGGTCAAAGGCCTCGGCGAAGTAGGAAAACCCGTCGTGGAAGGTGATCAGCTCCCGGCAGGGGAGATCTTCCAGGGCGGCCTGCAGCACCGGGTAGGCCTGCTGGACCTGCTGGACGGCCAGCTGGGCGTTGCTGGTATAGAGGGCGGCCTGGTCCGGGTCCAGCTGGGCCAGGCCGGCGGCGATGTTCTCGATCATCCGGCAGGCCCGGTTGGGGTCCAGCCAGATATGGGGGTCGGCCTCGTGCTCGTGGCCGGCGGGGAGGATGCCCCCTTCGTGGTCATGGTCGTGGGCGGCCTCCCCCTCCAAAAGGGCGATCCCCTGGGAGCAGTCGATCTGGGGGGTGTCGGCCACCGTCTCCAGGGCGTCGGCCATGGCCTCCTCCAGCCCCGCCCCGCTGAGGAGGATGCCGTCGGCCCGCTCCAGGGCCTTCATATCCTTCACGGTGAGGGTGTAGTCGTGGAGACAGCTCACCGGCTGGTCGATCATCAGGGTGAGGGTGACGTTCTCCGCCCCCCGGGTGACCTCGGCGGCGAAGAGATAGACGGGGTAGGTGGTGGCCACCAGGTCCAGCCTGCCGTCGTCCTGGGGGGCTTCCTGGCGAGGCCCGCAGGCGGACAGGAGCAGGCAGAGGGCCAGCAGCAGGGGCAGGCATTTGCGCGCCATAGACGGGCCTCCTTTCCTGGTAAGGTTTCTGAAACAATTTATTATACCGCAGAAGGGGAGGTTTGTAAAACAAAATAGAGGGCGGGAAGGGACAAATCCTGCCGAAAGGGTCAAAAATTGTTCAAAGTTTGGATCCCGTTTGGAGGCTGTTCCGCGGCCGGGGGGAGGGGCAAGGGACCTATCCTGGGAGGCAATCAAACCCCTAGGAGGCAGCAAACCATGGAATACTATCACAACCCAGGCAAGGATTTGGTCATCTCCGTGGACGGCCGGCGGTATCTCCGCCACGGCATCCGCACCCACTTCGTGGGGGTGGGGGAGGACTATCTGTCCCTCTTCCACCGGTATGTGGCCCCGGTGTACCAGCCGGGGGACTGCGTGGCGGTGAGTGAAAAGGTGGCGGCCCTCTGCCAGGGCCGGGTGGTGCGCCGGGAGGAGATTCGGGTGACCCCGCTGGCCCGGCTCCTGGCCCGGTGCGTCCACCAGACCCCTGCCGGGCCGGGGATGGGCTTGCCGGTGAAGATGCAGTTTGCCCTGGACCTGGAGGGGCGGGGCAAGGTCCTGTGGGCCGCCCTCCGGGCCGGAGTGGACAAGCTCCGGGGGGTCCGCGGCACCTTCTACCGCCTGCTGGGGCCGGAGGTCCGGGGGCTGGACGGGTTTTACGGGGAGGACATCCCCGCCTACGCGGACCTGGGGATCCGCATCCCCCATCACCCGGACCAGCTGTGCGACCAGGTCTATCGGGAGACGGGGATCCTCAGTTGCATCGTGGATGCCAACGCCCTGGGGGTGGAGCTGCTGGGCAAGGCGGCGGCCCTGCCCCAGGGAGTGGATTGGCTCACGGCCGTGCTCCGGGACAACCCGGCCGGGCAGGAGGGGCAGTGTACTCCTTTCCTCCTCATCCGCCCCGCCGGGGAAAGGGATGGTTGATGGCCGGGACCGGAAGAGAGAAAACCCGGACCGCTCCGTGGAGCGGTCCGGGTTTTTTACGCTTGCGTCTGTGTCGCTGCTGTATTTCCCGATTACAGCAGGCTGAAGGCCAGGATCAGGCCGGAGAACACGATGGAGACGGTGGAGCAGAGCTTGATCAGGATGTTCAGGGAGGGGCCGGAGGTGTCCTTGAAGGGGTCGCCCACGGTGTCGCCCACCACGGCTGCCTTGTGCTGCTCGGAGCCCTTGCCGCCGTGGTTGCCCCGCTCGATGTACTTCTTGGCGTTGTCCCAAGCGCCGCCGGCGTTGGACATGAACACGGCCATGGCGAAGCCGGTGATGGACACGCCGCCCAGCAGGCCCACCACGCCGGTGGGGCCCAGGATCAGGCCGGTGACGATGGGGACGATGATGGCCATCACAGCGGGGGCCACCATCTCATGCAGAGCGCCCTTGGTGCACAGGGAGACGCACTTGGCATACTCGGGGTCGGCTTTGCCTTCCATGATGCCGGCGATCTCCCGGAACTGGCGGCGGACCTCCACCACGATGGACTGGGCAGCCGTCTGCACGGCGCTCATGGTCATGGCGGAGAAGACGAACACCAGCAGGGCGCCGATGAACAGGCCAACCAGCACGGTGGGGCTGGTGAGGGTGAAGTTCAGGGTTTCCACGGTGCGCTCCTGGACGATGTTCACGTAGGAGACCAGCAGAGCCAGGGCGGTCAGGGAGGCGGAGCCGATGGCAAAGCCCTTGCCGGTGGCGGCAGTGGTGTTGCCCAGGGAGTCCAGGGCGTCGGTGCGGTCACGGACTTCTTCCGGCAGGCCGGACATCTAGGCGATGCCGCCGGCATTGTCGGCCACGGGGCCATAGGCGTCGGTAGCCAGGGTGATGCCCAGGGTGGAGAGCATGCCCACGGCGGCGATGCCGATGCCGTACAGGCCGCGGTTGAAGTCAGCGGTGAAGGCGCCGGTGCCGTCCACGATGGTGGTGGTGCCGCCGGCGGCGAAGTAGGAGACCAGGATGGCCACGGCCACGATGAGGATGGAGGCGATGGTAGACATCATGCCCAGGGAGATGCCGCCGATGATGATGGTGGCGGAGCCAGTCTCAGAGGCAGCGGCCAGCTTCTTGGTGGGCTTGTAGTTGTCGGAGGTGAAGTACTCGGTGAAGTAACCGATGAGGGTACCGCCGATCAGGCCGCACAGGATGGCGATGAACACGCCCCAGGAGTTGTTCTCGGGGCCGATGACGAAGTAGGTCAGGGGGATGGCCACGATGGCGGAGAGGACGGCGGCGGTGTAAGTACCGGTACGCAGGGAGGTCAGCAGGCTCTTCTGGGTGGCGTCCTCCCGGGTCTTCACCAGGAAGGAACCGATGATGGAGCAGATGATGCCGCACACAGCCAGAGCCACGGGGAGGACCATGCCCTCCCAGCCGTACCCGGCGCAGGCGCCCAGGGCAAAGGTGGAGAGGATGGAGCCAACATAGGACTCGTACAGGTCAGCGCCCATGCCGGCCACGTCGCCCACGTTGTCGCCCACGTTGTCGGCGATGGTGGCGGGGTTGCGGGGGTCATCCTCGGGGATGCCGGCCTC